>JARRLD010000126.1:0-10258 GCA_037387345.1 Gemmatimonadota bacterium | reverse complement strand
CCAGGTCAACCTGCCGAAGATGGAGGCCGGCGGGCTCGACGTGGCGTGGTTTGTCGTCTACGTGGGGCAGGGGGACCTCACAGAGGAAGGCTACGCCAACGCGTATCAGCAGGCGGTGCGCAAGTTCGAGGCGATCCATCACTTCACCGAGGACATCGCACCGGACCGGGTGGAGCTTGCCCTCACGTCCGACGACGTTCGTCGGATCGTGGCTTCGGGTAGGAAGGTGGCGATGATCGGGGTGGAGAACGGCTACTCCATCGGCACGGACCTCTCACGCATCAAGGAATTCCACGAACGGGGCGCCCGCTACCTGTCTCTCGCTCACAATGGACACTCGCAGCTGTCGGACTCCAACACCGGGGAGCGGACCGACGAGTGGCTTCACGGGGGATTGAGTGAGCTCGGTAGACAGGCGGTGGTCGAGCTGAACGGTTGGGGCATCATGATCGACATCTCCCATCCGTCGAAGGATGCGATCATGCAGATGCTGGAGCTGTCCCGAGCTCCCCTCATCGCATCACATTCTTCCGCCCGCGCGCTCAGCGACGTGAGCCGCAACCTCGACGACGAGCAGCTCCGGGCGATCAAGGAGAACGGTGGCGTCGTGCAGGCGGTGGCGCTGGCGAGTTACGTCAACCAGGAAAAGGCCTCGTCCCACCGGGAGGCTCTGAGCGCGCTCCAGGCCAGCATCGCCGAAGAGATGGGAGTCGAGGTGGTGGACCGACGTACCCTCTTCAGCATGAGCGAAGAGGAGCGGGCAGCGTATCGTGAGGCCTTCCAGCCTGTGCAGGACGCCGTGGAAGCCCGCATGTCCGAGGTGAACGCCGTGGCACCTCCCGTGGACGTGAGCGACTTCGTGGACCACATCGACTACCTGGTGCAGGTGATGGGAGTGGAGCACGTGGGCATCAGCTCCGACTTCGACGGAGGGGGCGGCGTGCAGGGTTGGGACGATGCGTCGGAGAGCTTCAACGTCACGCTGGAGCTGGTCCGACGTGGCTACACGGAAGAGGAGATCGGCATGCTGTGGAGCGGCAACCTGCTCCGGGTCCTCGACGAGGTACAGGCCGTGGCAGCAGAGATCCAGGCAGGAGGCTGACCCTCTCCCGAAGTCCCGAGCCTCCAGCAAGCCCCGGCGTACCCACACTCACGAGTATTTCCGTGCCCCTTGACGAAAGCTAACGCCGTTATATAATGTAGTGACGTTAGCATCGTCCTGTCCCGAGGAGCAGACGAACCATGGGAAGCGCCGAGCGCCGAAGGAGGGAGAGCAAGGAGACGCGCCAGAGGATTCTGGATGCGGCTCGTGACCTCTTCGTGCGCAAGGGCTACGACGCGACCTCGATGCGCGCCATCGCGGACCGCATCGAGTACACGCCCACGGCGATCTACCACCACTTCGACAACAAGGAGGCATTGATCTCCGAGCTGTGCCGACGGGATTTCCTCGCTCTGGCGGGCGCGTTCCAGCGGTTGGCCGAGATCCAGGATCCGGTGGAGCGTATCCACCGGCTCGGCGAGGCCTACGTCGAGTTCGGGCTGGAGAACCCCAAGCACTACCAGCTCATGTTCATGGCGGCACACCGGCACGATCATAGCACCGGACCGGTGAAAGGCGATCCGGGGGAGGATGCCTATGCGTTCCTTCGGCAGACCGTGGCCGAGGCCATCGACGGTGGACGCTTCCGTCCCGAGTTCGACGATGCGGACCAGGTGGCCCAGATGCTGTGGGCGGCCCTCCATGGGCTGATCTCTCTGAAGATCGCAAAGGGCGAAGATCCCTGGGTGGACATGGAAGACGTGCGCGTCACCGCGGCCAGGGCACGTCAGGTGCTGATGCGGGGACTCTCGCGCTAGGGGCGAGCGATTTTTTTCTCAACATACCTAACGATGTTAGATCAGATGACAAAGTTAAGATCATATCGGATAGACCACTCGGCACTTCGGGTCCCCACGTTCTGGGGAGCCGTCGTTCTGCTTGGGCTGCTGGGAGTCCCGTCCCGGGCCGCGTCCCAGTCACCGGGGTCGAGGGACGGCGGCTCAGCTCTGGACCGGGTCGTTCAGGAGGCTTTGGCCAGCAACCTCACGCTCGCGCAGGCTCGGGAGCTCGAGACCCGCGCGGAGGCGGAGCTTCGCGTGGCCCGCGGCCGACTCCTGCCGTCCCTGTCGCTGGAGAGTCGCTACAGCGAGCAGGCCGGAACGGTCGACCTCGGCGACTTCGTGAACCCGGCCAACGCAACGCTCAACCAGCTCCTCGGCGAGAGCAGGTTCCCCACGGACCTCAGCGTCACCCTCCCCTATCGGCACGAGTCGCGCGCCCGGCTGGTGCAACCGCTCTTCAACGAGCGCATCCGTGCCGCACACGCGGCCGCCCGCCACGGCCTCGAGCGTGAGCGGGCCCAGCGGAGGGCCACGGCACGGAACGTGGCCGCCCAGGCGCAGACAGCGTTCCTGAATGTGGCTGCCGCGCGCGGCGCGCGCCTGATCTGGGAGGCTACCCTCCCCCTGGTGGAGGAGTCGGAGAGAGTGGCCCAGAGGCTGGTGGATGTGGGTACGGCAACCCCCGACGCCGTCTTCCGGGCGCGAGCGGAGCGTAGTGACGTCGAGCAGGCGCTCCTCGAAGCCCGCGAGCAGGAAGCCGCCGCAGCCCGGGCATTCAACCGACTGGTGGATCGTCCGCTGGACGCCCCGGTGGAGCCGGTCCTCGAAGCCGCTCTGCTTTCCGAGCTCACCATCACCGAAGGCGAGGCCGTCGCCCACGCCCTGCGTGGGCGAGACGAGCTGGCGGGGCTGGAAGCCGGAATCGGCGCCTCCGACGCCGGCGTCCGCGCCGCCACCGCGTCCTTCCTGCCCGAAGTCGCTCTCGCGCTGGACTACGGCTTCCAGGGGCGGGATCTGAGCTTCGGTCGGGACCAGGACTTCTGGACCGCCTCACTCGTCGTCTCCTGGAATCTGTTCAACGGCGGACAGGACGCGGCACGGCGGCAGGCAGCCCGGGCGGATGCACAACGCCTCCGACTGCAACGTGAGGAGGCCGAAGACCTGGTCCGCCTTGATGTCCGTCAGGCCTATCGCGCGGCCCGGGTCGCCTGGGATGCCATCGAAGCGGCCCAGGACCGTCTCGCCTCCGCCCAGCGGTCCTTCCAGCTGGTGCGGCGGCGCTACGAAGAGGGCCTGGCCACCCAGATCGAGTTCCTCGACGCTCGGACGACGCTGACCAGCGCGGAGCTCAATCGCGTCGTCACAGTCTACCGATACGCCATCCGCTGGGTCGATCTGGAGCGCGCTGCCGCGCTGCGCGACCTGGGCTCCCTGGAGAACTGATCATGAAGCACACGCATGCGAAGCGCGCGCGCGCCACGTCTCTCACGGCATTGCTGATCCCCCTTGCCGTCACCGCCTGTCACGGAGGAGTCGCTCAGGAACCCGAATCCGTCCGCCGCGAGGCGCAGGTTGTTCGGACGGCTACGGTCACCGAGCAGACCGTGAGCCGCCCCATCACAGCCACGGGGACGTTCGGCCCCAAGGACGAGATCGCGCTGAGCTTCAAGATCGGGGGCGTCGTACAGTCCGTGCACGTGGACGCCGGGGCGCCGGTGCGGGCGGGCCAGGTGCTGGCGTCGCTCTTTCTCCCCGAGATCGACGCCGGGCTCGCCAAGGCCACAAGCGCCGCCGCCAAGGCCGAGCGAGACCTGGAGCGAGCCCGCCGGCTCTTCGCGGACAGTGTCGTCACGCTTTCCCAGCTCCAGGACGCGGAGACCGCGTTCGAAGTCGCCAGCGCGGATCTTCAGGCGGCGGAGTTCAACCGGCGCTACGCCGTGATCGTGGCTCCCGCGAACGGGATCATCCTCCTGCGCCATGCCGAATCCGGGGAAACCGTGAACCCGGGCACACCCATCGTCACCCTCGGCAGCCGGGAGCGGGGCGCGGTGCTGCGGGTCGGTCTGGCCGACCGGGACGTGGTGCGCCTGCAGGCGGGAGACACCGCCCTGGCGCACTTCGATGCCCTGCCGGGCCGAATCTTTCGTGGTGTCGTGTCGGAGATCGGCGCCGCGGCGAGCCCGGGCACGGGCACATATGCGGTGGAGATCCGCCTGTCGGCAACGGTCCCCCTGGCGGCCGGCATGGTGGGACGGGTGGAGATCTTCCCGGCGAGCGGCGTCTCCACGGCCGTCGTGCCGGTGGCGTCGCTGCTCGAGGCGGACGGCGACGAGGCCACCGTGTTCGTCTTGACGGACGACGGTGCGCACGTCCGGCGCAGGACCGTAGAGGTGGCGTTCCTCGACGCCGATCGGGTGGCAGTGACCGAGGGACTCGAAGGCGGTGTGTCCGTCGTGACCGAGGGCGCCGCGTGGCTCGTGGACGGAGACGAGGTGAGGGTGATCCGATGAGAATCCTGGAATTCCCCGTGAAGAACTACCAGTTCACCGTGGTCCTCTTCATCATGCTGGCCGCTCTGGGTTGGAGCTCCTGGCGTTCGATTCCCCGGGGTGAGGATCCCCCCCTGAACTTCCCCAGCTTCACCATCGTCGCCGTCTACCCCGGCGCCGGCCCCCGCGACCTCGAGCGCCTCATCGTGCGCGAAGTCGAGGAGCGCCTGGACGCTCTGGAGAAGGTGGACGCCATCAACTCCTCCGTTCAGGACGGCGTGGCCATCGTGGTGGTGCAGTTCGAGTCGAACGAGGATCCCGATGCCCGGTACGAAGAGGTGCTGCGGGAGATGAACGCGCTTCGTCCCGACCTGCCGGACGCGCTGGCACGCTTCACCGTGGAGAAGGCCACCACGCTGGATGTGGCGATCGCGCAGCTGGCGCTCGTGAGCGAGACGGCACCCTACCACGAGCTCGACAGGGTGGCCGAGGATCTCGAGGACCACCTGGCCGCCTTGCCGGGAATCCGCGGGGCCACCCGTTGGGGTGTGCCCGAGCGGAGGGTGGACGTTGCGCTGGACCTGGGCCGGCTTGCACAGCTTCGGCTTCCCCCGGGGCAGGTGCTTCAGGCCATAGGGGGCGAGAGCGTCGACATCCCGGCCGGTAGCGTCGAGGCCGGTTCGCGTCGCTTCAACGTTCGCGCCTCGGGGAGCTACGAGACGCCGGAGCAGATCTCGGGAACCGTCGTCCGGTCGTCTGACGGCCAGCTCCTGACTGTAGGCGACGTCGCTGACGTCCGATGGAGCTACGCAGACTCCACCTACCGGGCTCGCTTCAATGGCGAGCGGGCGGTGTTCCTCACGGTCACGCAGCAGGACGGCCAGAACATCGCCACCGTGCGTGATCGGGTCTGGGGGCTGCTGGACGCATACGAGGCCAGCCTCCCTCCCGGAGTTTCCCTGGAACGTGGGTTCGACCAGGCGAAGAACGTCTCCAAGCGGCTCACCCGTCTGGGCGAAGACTTCCTTATCGCCCTGGGCCTGGTCTTGATCACGCTGATGCCGCTCGGACTCCGGGCTGCAGGCATCGTGTTGATCTCCATTCCGCTCTCGCTGGCCATGGGCATCACCGTGCTCTACTTCACCGGCTTCACCATCAACCAGCTGTCCATCGTCGGCGCGGTGATCGCCCTTGGGCTGCTGGTGGACGATTCCATCGTGGTCGTGGAGAACATCACCCGCTTCCTGCGTGAGGGGCACTCCCGAACCGAGGCCGCCATCCGCGCAACGAAGCAGATCGCGGTCGCCGTTACCGGGGCGACGGCCACGCTGGTGTTCGCATTCGTTCCTCTCATCTTCTTGCCCGGTGGACCGGGCATGTACATCCGCTCCTTGCCCCTGGCCGTCGTCTACACGGTGATGGCCTCCCTCGTGGTATCCCTCACGATCATCCCCTGGCTGGCCAGCCGCATGCTCAGCAACGACCAATCCGAGGACGGCAACCGCGCGCTCCAGGCGTTCGAGGGCCTCATCCACCGCACGTACGCGCCGATCCTGGATCGGGCGCTACGGCACCCGCGCCGGACGCTGGCCCTCTCCGGAGCGTTCGTCGTCGGCGGGCTCGCGCTGGTTCCCGTGGTGGGCTTCTCGCTGTTTCCCAAGGCCGAGACCCCGCAGTTCTATGTCAACGTCACCGCGGCCGAGGGCGCCAGCATCCAGGTCACCGACCAGGCCGCGCGCTTTGCAGAGGACATCCTCCTGGCTCGGCCAGAGGTCCGCTCCGTGTTCACGTCCCTGGGGCACGACAACCCGAGGGTCTACTACAACGTCTCTCCCCGGCGGGACAACCCGGCTGTGGGGCAGCTGTTCGTGATCCTGGACGAGTACGATCAGAGGCGGACGCCACCGCTGCTCGACACCCTGCGCGTGCGGCTCGCCGACTACCCGGGGGCCCGTCTGGAGCTCAGGGAATTCGAGAACGGGCCACCCATCGACGCACCCATCGCCCTGCGGATCCAGGGACCCAGCCTCGACACGCTCCGGACGCTCGCCGCCGAGGTGGAGACCCTGTTGGCGACGACACCAGGCACCCAGTACGTGAACAACCCGGTGCGGCTGCGACGCACGGACCTCCGGGTCGCCATCGACCGGGAGAAGGCCGGCCTGCTGGGCATCCCCACGGTCGAGATCGACCGGACGCTGCGCATGGGCCTGGAGGGCGTGAGGGCAGGCGTGTTGCGGGAGGCGTCCGGCGAGTCGAGGGACGTCGTGGTCCGGCTGGCCGCCGACTCGCGACCGGAACCCGCGAACCTCGACCGCATCTACGTCGCTTCCGTGGCCGGGATCCTCACCCCCCTGCGCCAGATCGCGGATGTCACCTTCGAGGCCGACGTGCCCGAGATCCAGAGGGTGGACCGGGGCCGGACCGTAACCGTGACCAGCGACGTGCGGACTGGATACGTCACGGACCGGGTGACCCGGGACGTGCTGGGCCGCCTCGACGCCGTCGAGCTCCCGGACGGTTATCGCATCGTCCCGGCCGGGGAGATCGAGAGCCGTCAGGAGAGCTTTGGCGGGATCGGGAGCGCCATCATCGTCACCGTCTTCATGATCCTCGCCATTCTCGTGCTCGAGTTCAAAACGTTCCGCAGCATGCTCATCGTCGCCTCGGTGATTCCCCTGGGCACGGTTGGCGGCGTCCTGGCGCTGTTCCTCGTCGGGTACACGCTGTCCTTCACCGCCATGATCGGCTTCGTAGCCCTCGTCGGCATCGAGATCAAGACGTCGATCCTGCTGGTCGACCTCACCAACCGACTCCGCGCACAAGGCGTCGCGCTGGAAGAGGCGATCCGGAAGGCCGGAGAGATCCGCTTCCTGCCCATCGTGCTCACGGCCATGACCGCCGTTGGCGGCCTGCTCCCGCTGGCGCTCCAGGGACAGGGGCTGTACTCGCCGCTGGCCTGGGTCATCATCGGTGGGCTGGTGACGTCGACCCTTCTGGGTCGGGTGGTGACACCGGTCCTGTACAAGCTGCTTCCGCCCGAGATCCAAACGGTCACTCCGGGAGCTGCCGTGGCCTGACGAGGCGTTGGGGCGTCCTGGGCTCAGCCCCCCAGAGGCGGGGCCGACGCCGGTGGGCGCCGGTGGTGCGTCGCCTGCTCGAAGGCATACCCGTAGCCCAGGAGCACCTCCTCGGTGAACGGCCGACCCAGGAGCTCGAGGCCCACGGGCAGGCCGTCGGTCGTGAATCCGGCAGGCACCGTGAGCGCGGGGAATCCGATGGCTGGGCTGAGCTGCCGGTTGTCCCCCCACCCGTAGCCGTCTCCCGGGGTCGGATTCGTCTCCACGTCTGGTGCGATCAAGGTCGGCTGATGGTCGAACGTGGCGTAGACGATGGCATCCAGACGGTGCTCCGCCATGGCCTGGAGCACGGCGACGCGCAGCGCCTCCCGTTTGTGCAGGACCGTGAGATAGCCCGGATCGTCGGTCGTCTTTCCGGCCGAAGCCCACATGCCCCTCGCCCTCCACGGGACCACGACGCCGGAGAGCAGGATGTCTCGGTAGGTCCTGAGGGGCGGGTCCTCGAGCTCCGCCAGATAGGCGTCGGTGGCGCCCTCGGTCTCGTAGCTGTTACCGATCTCTCGCACGATGTCCAGCTCTGGAAGCTGCAGCGGATCGACCAGCTCCGCACCCAGGTCCGCGAGCTGCTGGATGGCCGTCTCCATGACGCTCCACACCTTCGCGTAGTCCTCCGACCCGGGATCGGCACCCTCGTCCTGGGGTTGGCGCAGAACCCCGATCCGGGCACCGTCGAGGCTGCCCTCGTCCAGCGACGCGGTGTACGTCTCGGGGACCTGGCCCACCGCGTAGGCCGTGATGGGGTCATGGGGGTCGTAGCCGGCGATGGCGTCCAGCACCTTCGCCGCGTCGCGTACCGTGCGGGTGAGGGGGCCCATGGTGTCCTGCGTGGGGTTCGCCGGCATCATGCCGTATGTGCTCACCAGCTGAAGCGTCGGACGCAGGCCCACCAGGTTGCTCACCGCGGCGGGTCCACGAATGGAGCCGCCGGTATCCTCACCGATCCCCACCATCCCCAGGTTGGCCGCAACGCCCACCGCCGAGCCACCCGACGATCCGCTGGGGTTTCGGTCAGGATCGTAGGCGTTGCGGATGATGCCGAAGGCCGAGCCCACGTAGCGGGACGCGAACTCGCCCATGTTGGCCTTGGCCAGGATGATGGCCCCCGCATCGTTCAATCGCGTCACGAGGGTCGCGTCCCGCTTCGACACGAAGTCCCGGAAGAGCGCCGACCCGTACGTGGTCGGCATGGTGCTCGTCTCCACCTGGTCCTTGAGGAGGACCGGTACGCAGTGCAGGGGACCCGCCGGGCCATTCGTCCGCATGGCCTCGTCGAGCTCCTCGGCTTCCTCCAGCGCCCGGGGGTTCACGGACTGAATGGTGTTCAAGCGCGGGCCTGTCTGATCGAAGGCTTCGATCCTGTCCAGGTACGCCTGTACCAGCGCCCTGCAGGTCAGGTCGCCGGTCCGCATCGCGGCGTGCGCGTCGGCGATGGTTGCCTCCACCACGTCGAATGACTGCGCGGAGGCCGGTGTCGCCGATCCCGGCGTCCCCACCACGATCAAGAAAAGAGCTGCCGCGGCGCGGACCGCCAACGGGCTTGAAGAGAGCGTCGCGCGCATGAGGGTCTCGCAGGATCTTGGTCAGTATGGAGGACAAGATGAGTTGGGCGGGACGTGCCAACGACCCGCCGAGGGGACGCGGGATGCCCTCAGAGTCCCAGCCAGTAGTTCACCTTGACGATGAACCGGTTGTCCGCCGGTGCATTGAAGAGGGCTTCCCGGTCTCGTCCGAAGTCGAAGTCTCCCACGTTCGCCCGGTCGATCTGCCTCCGCTGCCAGACGAAGTAGATGGTCGAGCCCGGACGGTATTCCCACCGGACCACGGCGTTCCCGATCAGGGAGCGAACATTGAAGTCCCGGTCGCTGAAGGAGTAGTCCGCTCGGCCGTCCTGGTCGAAGTCCACGTGCTGGGTGCCGTCGAGCTCGCAGATCCCGGTGCACTCGACCCCCCCGTCCACCACCTGACCGGTGCCCGGCTGAAAGCCCAGGAAGTCATACGTCTGTGCCTCGGCCAGCTGCTTGTACCGTACGTAGTCACCCGACGACAGCAGCGGCTGGGCGTAGAGCTGAAGCGACAGGGTGGGCGAGAACGTCCAGTCCAGGCGCGTCACCATGGAGAACGAACGACGCTCGAGGTCGGCGAAGAGGTAGCGACTCCCGAACGTCGGATCGTAGGCCAGGGTGCTCGTCGCCGTCACGTACTGATTGCCCGACCGCGACGTCTCCCACCGCGGGGTCACGGACACCTCGACGTTGTCGGATGGCCGGACGCGGATGTCCGCCCGGATCTGCCTGCTTCCGCCCTCACCGATGTGATCGTCGCCGATCTCCACGTTGGCGCCCACGCTCACCTGTTTGCGGCGGTCGCTGCTCACGTTCAGGGTGAGGCGCGTCGACGCCGGATCCACCATCATCGGACCGCCGCGCGTCGCCGAGCGGCTCATGGCCTCGGGGCTGTAGGATGCGCTGGTGCGCACGTTCCAGTAGTTCAGGAGCTCCGCGTTGGCGTTGAGGCTGTACGACCCCCTCAGTCGGGCCCGGTGCCACGAGTCAAGAGACCACATGTCGTCCAGCGCCTCGTGGCTCCAGTTGTGGTAGCTCATGAAGCTGACGCTGTAGTTCCGGAAGAGGTTGCCCGGGCGGATCTCCCGGTACCCGATCCGGGCTCCCCCGTCCAGCCGCTCGTCGCTGGTGGATTACCCCAGGACGTTGATCTCGAAGCCCTTTGTGACCTCGGCAGCCCAGA
>JARRLD010000125.1:0-11224 GCA_037387345.1 Gemmatimonadota bacterium | reverse complement strand
GTCATGGCGTTGGATCTCGGCCCCGTCTTCTCCGTATCCCGTGAGCACGTCGGCCTGCAGCGGAATCCTCTCCTCCTCGGCCACGCGGAAGAAGAAGTCTCTGAGCTTCCGGTTCGGAATCATGGAGCTGTCCAGCAGGAAGATCCCGGGGCCTCCTCCGAGGCGCTCCTGGGCCTGGGTAGGCCGCATGCCGGGGTAGTCGGCGGCCACCCCCGCTTCGATGGAGATCCCCAGGTCAGGGTCCACCATGGCCACCGAGGTGTGCGCACCTCTGAGCCCGATCTCCTCCTGGGTGGTCGCCACCCCTACCACCCTTCCCGGAACGCGGAGGTTCTCGTCCCGCATGCGCCGCGCGGCAGCCAGCATCACCGCAAGGCCCACGCGGTCATCCCACGCCTTCGCCGCGTACCGCCCGTTGGGAAGAACCAGGAACTCGCTCTGGGGCGCGATTCCGTCCCCCGGCCGCACTCCCATGGTCTCCACCTCTGCCCGGGAGGTGGCCCCTACGTCCAGGAAGATCTCCTCCGTGGGGAATACCCTGGAGCGCTGCGAGGCCGGGAGCACGTGGGTCGTCCACAGGCCACTCACCGCCGTCACCGGGCCCTCGCTCCCCAGGATGGTCCACCGCTGGTCCACCAGGGCCTGGTCCAGGATTCCTCCCAGCTCCTTCACGCGGATGAAGCCGTCGGCGGTGACGTGCTGGACCATGAGACCCACCTCGTCCAGATGGGCGGTGACCATGATCACCGGCCCCTCGGGGGCACCGCCATCGGCGGCAATCACCGATCCGAGGCCGTCGAACTCCACCGCCATGCCGAGCTCCTCGAGCTCGTCCACGACAATCTCCCGCACGGCCTCCTCGAAGGCCGATGGCCCCGGGGCCTCGGTGAGGGCCTTCATCAACTCGGCCGTGGCGTCCAGGGTCTGGGCGGACGCCCGGTCTGGGTTGGGGGCCCACGATGTCGTCCCGATGGGAGGGTGGCAAGCAGGAACCGACGGCCCGTCCCGCCGCGACGGGCTCGGGAAGCACCTGGGGAGCGGCTCCCCCGGCCCCGTTGAACACCTTGCAGCCCACGCCGTCTGACCCGCATTGTGCACGCTGACCGGGACGAGCGACATCGCTTCACGACGCTCGGTCGAGTTTCGCGCACCGGGGGCGATTCGCCCAGCGACGAAGGGAGAAGGACGATGGGGCGGGCCAGAAGGTGCTGTGCAGTTTGGCTGACGGCGACGTTGGTGCCGCTCTCCGCCGCGGCGCAGCAGGTTGGCGACGAGACGTTCCGATTCCCGATCCCGGATCCCTCCTTCGAAGGCGGCGAAGGCCCCCGGGTATGTATCGACGAAGGCCATCGCAACTTCCACACGGCGGATGGCCGCTATCGGTCATTCGCCGACCTGTTGCGTCAGGACGGATACGTCGTGGAAGGCTATGCGGGAGATTTCACCCGGGAAGCCCTCAGCCGCTGCGGGCTCCTGGTGATCGCGAACGCCCTCGCCGCCCAGAACGACGAGGACTGGAGCTACCCTCACCCGTCTGCGTTCTCCGCATCCGAGATGAGTGAGCTGATGCGCTGGGTCAGGGAGGGCGGCCGGTTTCTGCTTTTCGCCGACCACGCTCCCATCGCGGGTGCCGCCCGTGACCTCGGCGCGGTCTTCGGCGTGGTCATGATCGACGCCTATGTGGACGGTGGCCCCGGCCCAGACGTCTTCCGCCCCGCCGATCGGACCCTGCGGGACCATCCGATCCGCAGGGGACGAGCGTCGTCGGAGCCGGTCGACAGCGTCACGACGTTCACCGGACAGGCCTTTCTCGTGACACAGGGATGGGAGCCGCTCCTGATATTCGGGCCCCAGGCCACGGGGCGAATCAGCCTGGACCAGGCGTTCCAGGGTGAATCAAGTCGCGCTGGGTGGCCTGCGTTCTCCGTGGGAGGGTGGGTCCATGGCGCCGCCCGGGTGTGGGACGAAGGACGGGTGGTCTTCCTCGGCGAGGCCGCCATGTGCTCGGCCCAGGTGGCGGGTCCACAGCGGACTCCCATGGGGATGAACGCACCCGGGGCCAACCAGAACCCCCAGTTCTGTCTCAACGTGGTGCGATGGCTGACAGGAGTCATCGGCGCCCCGTAGCACAAGGTCGGAGGATGGCATGAACCATCGAGCCAGAGCCGGATCGTGGGCAACGCTCGCGATGGCCGGCGTCATCGGGCACGCGCTGACGTTCGGGGCCCTCCACGTCCTGGAGCCGGACCTCAGCCCCGTGAGCAGCATCATCAGCGACTACGGCCAGACCGAGCACGCCTGGCTCGTCACCGGCGCCTACTTCCTGTTCGCGGCAATCTGGGGCTGCATCGTCGCCGCCACGTCCTCCGTGCCGCAGACGGTCTCCGTGACCGTCGGCCGTCTCCTGCTGTCGCTCGCCGTGGCCGGAATCGTGATCGCCGCCCTGGTACCGTCGTCAGCAGACCCGCGGACACCCTCCATCCTGGCCATGGCCTTGAACCTGGTCAGGCCCGGGCTGTTCCTCGGGCTCGTCCTCCTGTCGGTGGGACTCCGGAATGCACCGCCCTGGAAGGACCTCGCCCCGAAGCTGGTCACGCTTTCGCTGATCGCGGTCCTCTTGCTCATCCTGACGCTCGGCCCGCTCTTCAGGAGCGGGTACGGTGGCGCTGGGCAGCGGACGCTCTTCATCCTGCTGTACGGGTGGGTCGTTCTGTTCGGCATCCGCCTCGTGAAGAACGGCAGGTCACAGGGGCTCGCAGCGGACGCCGGAGCGTGACCACCCGTCAGCGCGGCCTCCCCATCGCGACCACCAGCTTGCGGTGACGATCACCCGTGGCGACTCCGGCCGCCTCCACGCGAACCAGCACCTCGTCGTCGCCTGGACCGGGCTTCTCCACCTCCTCGGGGCGGAGCATGTCGGGAGGGCCGCATCGCTCGTAGACCACCGCGTTCATGTTCGACGCCCGCCTTCTGCAGGGGCCTCCTCGGTGATTCCTTTCGACACGAGCCAGAGGCCGAAGGATAGCTCGGCGATGAAGGCCGGCAGCAGCACGATCAGGCCGAAGACCGTCTCGTACTCGGAGTAGTTCGTCAGCAGGGTCCGTGCGAGGCTGTCGACCAGGTAGCCCGCTGCGGCGACCATCAGCATGATCCCCAGGGCCCTGGGCATGTACCGCGAGCGGACCGTCAGATGCCCCAGCAATGCACAGGAGACACCAAAGAACACCAGGCCGATGGCATACCCGTAGCCGTGCGCTTGAAGGAGCAGGAGCACCAGCGTCTGGCGCGGGCCCTCGCCGAGGGCGGCGACATACTCGGCGTCGCCCAGGAGCAGCAGGGGCACGTACACGTTGAGCAGGTTCACGCCTACGATCGCGGCGTGCGCCAACCGGAAGAAGGCGGCGAGCAGGGCGAGGCCCTCGCTCACGGCTCTGAAGACCATGTACAGGGCCAGGGCGACCACCACGTCGGCCGTGAGCATCACGAACTCGCTGGCCAGGGCGCTTCGGAACAGGAGCTCGGAGGCGGTGATGTTCGCGGCCGTCCCCGCCGGATCGCCGGACACGATGAGGCCGGAGCGCACGAAGAACTCGGCGTACATCCCGCACACGATGATGGCCAGATAGCCGACGCCCGCCACCCTCGCGTAGCTCTGCCCTGGAGTCTTCGTTTTGCGCTTCACCGTCACCTCGCTCCTGTCAACTTGCCACATAGCTTGGAGGGCCAGAGGGCTGCGGCCAAGGGGCGGCACGCAACGGGCCGAGCTTGCCAATCGGACGGTCGAGGTGATTCCATTGTCTGGCGGCCCAAGACTCCATCTCCGCATGGGAGCATGTCAGAATCACGCCCCACCCGCATCCATTGGCGCCCCACCGTGACGAAACACAGGCTGTCATCCCAGGACCGGAGATTCCGAAGAGACTTCGAGGCGGGCCGGTGCTCCCCCGAAAGCTTCGATCATCGGGCGCACGTCCGTCTCGCGTACGTCTACCTGGCCGAGCGCGACGTGGACACCGCGCTGGCCCTGATCCGCGAAGCCCTGCTGGGGTTCCTGCGGCACCACGGGATCGACCCGTCCAAGTATCACGAGACCATGACCCGGGCGTGGGTCCTGGCGGTACGCCACTTCCTGGAGATGTCGCCTGAGGCTGAGAGCGCCGATCAGTTCATCGATCACAACCCGACGCTCCTGGACTCCAGGATCATGCTGACCCACTACTCGGCGGAGCTGCTGTTCTCGCCGCAGGCGAGGGCCGAGTTCGTCGATCCGGACCTGGACGAGATTCCCAGGTACGATCCCTGACCCACGCGCTCCGTGAGCGGACCCATCCAGCATCCATGGTATCGGCGCCCCGACTGGGCGGGGGTGCTGCTGCTCTGCCTGGGAGCGACGGCAGCGGCGGCGATCCTCGACGCGTCCGGGAGCGACACCTACCGATTCGTGTTCGGCCCCGCCAATCCCGTGGCCACGACGCTCACCATCTCGCTGCTCGGAGTGCTCGCGCTCCTGCTCCTGAAGCGATACTCATGGTTCTCTCCGGGGGGCGGGGGTCGCCGGGGCCTGCGTACGGCCATCCTCCTCGGCGCCGGCCTCACCGTCCCTGTGCTCATCGTGGACTGGTTGGGCGGCTTCCCTGCGGACATCAACGTGCCGGTGCCACAGTCCCTGCTCTTCTACCCCTCCATCGCGGTCGTGGCGGAGCTCACCTTCCATGCGCTTCCGCTCGCGCTGGTCGCCCTGCTCTCGACCCTGGCTCCGTTCCAGCCGTACCGGATGCGCCTGATCGGGATGCTCACCGCCTCCACCATCGAGCCCGTCTTTCAGGTGGCGTGGGGCTCCGCGCACTCACCGGTCTGGGCGAACGCGTACGTCGGTGTGCACGTATACGCGTTCAATCTCGTGGGGCTCTACATCTTCAGGAGGTACGGATTCCTCACGATGTACGTGTTCCGGCTCGCCTACTACCTGGTATGGCACGTGACCTGGGGGCATATCCGCCTGGCCGTCCTGTTCGGAGCGTAGGCGACAGGGGGTGGCGTGGCGGCGGCGCAGCTATCGCGAGAAGGCGTGTACCACCACCAGGCAGACCTCCCGGAAGCGTTCCACGCACGGTGCGGTGCTCGAGGCCGGCAGGATCCGCCAGAGAATCACGTCGTAGGTATGGTCGGAGACGAGGGGCAGAGGGTGCTGAACGTACGTGGCGCCGCTCCGCTCCACCAGCCCGTCGCGCATCGAATGCCAGAAGGCCAGGCCGAGAACCCGCGCCCCGGCGAGCCGGCTCCCTCGTTCCCGCAGCTCCCGGAACCAGTCCAGGTAGGTCCTCTCCAGATCGCGGCCGTACCGGTCTCGGAAGTCCCGGGGGTACGCCCGGAGCAACGGACGAATCCAACGGCGGAGGCGGTCCCGGGCACCGGCGTCCACGAGTCCCCCTACTCCGCCTTCGCCGCCAGGGCCCGGACTGTGCTGCTCCTGGAGAGCTCTACGACCCGCGCGGCCTCGGCCGCCAGCACCCGTTGTCCCAACTCGGTAAGGCCGTAGTAGCGTCGGCGCTCGTCGTCGGAGTCAGAGAAGCGACGCTCGTCGACCTGCTTCACGATGCCCTGCTCCACGAGCCGCTTCAGGCGCCGATACAGAGGGCTCGGGTCGATCCGGATCCGACCGTCGGTCCCTTCCTCGACCGCCTTCATGATCCCGTACCCATGCAGGTCCCGCTCACTCAACGCGAGCAGGATGTGGAACACCGCAGGCTTCAGGGGGAGGAACGCGTCCGGGCCGTCCGCCGTCTTCCGCCTCTTCTTCACAGGAGTATCTCAGGACGAGTCGACTATAGACATCTGGTCCAGAGTAGCTCCGTTCTCGGGCCCGGTCAATCTCAACGTCCAGGACCTCCAGCGGCTCTAGCCCTTCGCCTTCCAGGGCATCTTCATGTAGCGGTCGCCCGCCTCCAGCTCCACCAACATCTGCTCGAGCCGGCGCAGCCTGGTCTCCACCCGCTTGGCCCCACTGATCCAGCCCACATAGTCGTTCCGCTGATAGGGCGGGCGCTCGTCGTACCTCTGGCGAAGGCCGTTCTCTTCGAGCGCGGTTCTCACGAAGTCCGGCATCGGATGACGTGGTCGTCTCACGGCTCCCTCCTGGCCGACCTCGCTTCGTGGGCGGTGGTCCCGCTCCGTCTCACTTCTTCGGCCGCAGCACTTTGTACGCGTGCATCCAGTCGTTGCGCAGGAACCCCGGGATGCACCAGAGAATGCACAGGGGCTCGATGGCCCTTGCCGCCGTCGCACCGCCGAGATCCTCGTGCTCCCAACCGAAGTCCTCGAGGATGTCCCGGACCTGATCCTTCGCGGCGTCGTCGTTGCCGCAGATGAACATCGTGGGCCTGCCGCCCTCGAGCTCGGGATCGACCATCAGCGCGTTCCCCACGCAGGAGAACGACTTCACGAAACGAGCGTTGGGAGCCGCCCTTTGCAGGCGCTCCATCAGCGACTCGTCCGCGGTCGTGAAGTACCTCAGCACCCCGTCCTCCGGAGGCTCATCGGAAAGGGGATTTGTCGTGTCGATGACCGTCTTGCCCGCCAGGTTTCCGATCCCGCACAGTCGCACCGCCCTTTCCGCGGCATTGCCCTTCACCGCGAGCACGACCAGCTCGGCCCAGCGGGCCGCCTCGGGAAGGGTACCCACCGATGCGCCCTCGCCCGCAGTCTCCTTCCAGGCCTCGAGTCTCGACGGGTCTCGCGACCCACGCATCACCGTATGGCCGTGCCCGAGAAACCCGTCTGACAGGACCTGCCCCACCTGCCCCGATCCGATCACGCCGACGTTCACGCTCGCCTCCCCGTGTTCAACGCTGCCGAACCTCCGGCTAGACCCTCGGGTCCGGGGGGAGTTCCGATCGGGCGGCGGATCGGGCTCGCGAGGCTACCCTCCGACGATCGCCGAGACCCCGACCAGGATCCGGATCTCGTTGTATGCCTCCAGGAAGTTGTCCTGATCCTCGAGCCAGCGATCGAAGCCGCCCTCCAGTCGCACGAACACCGCATCGTCGACGGGCATCCTGACGCCGATCGCACCTCCGAAGCCGTACTGGCTCTGGCTGTTCCCACCGGCCGCGACGCGGTTGATGGCCACCTCGCCCCGCAGATAGCCGCCTGATTCGCCGAGGAGGATGTTGACCCCCGGGAGGAAGCTCAGCGTCGACGCCGATTCCCCGCCGGAGCTGAGGCGCTGGAAGCCCAACAGCCCCTCGAGGCTCAGCAGGTCCCCCAGGGGCACACCGAGTCGGGCCCGGGGGGCGGGAATCGAGAGCTGGTTCAGGTTGTCCGAGTTCTCGAACCCCGTGTGGAGCGTGAGTCCAGCGTCCACGCCGACCTCCAGCTGGGCCTGGGCGGTCGCCGGGGCGATGAGCAGACAGAGACCTGCCAGGATGGAGCGCTTCATGGTCCTCCTCCGTCGAAGGGAATGGCCGGTCACGGACCGGCTGACGCACCCGTGATCGTACGCCAGGGAGGGCTGTCGATGACCGCACCGTGCCGCGGCAGCCCCGGGCAAGGTTGTCGGTGTCGGCCCCCGGCGCCACTCCCTTCAACGCTCGAGCAGCCTGGGAGAGAGGATTCGTGAGAGATCCGACGACCGGCCGGCCCGTCGAACCCCGAGGGAGCGGCGATCCGTAGGGTGGACAGCCCTCCCCCGAACCCTGGGGAGACCTCTGCGTGGGTCCGACTTCGACCTCAACCTCGGAAGAGTGGCCGAAGGCGTGGTGGGCCGTCGCCTACTTCGGCGTGTATTTCGGATATCTCTGGCTCACCGTCGAAAGCGAGCTGGCCCACTGGGTCTCGCTGGTGCTGCTGCCGTGGGCGTTGCTCTGGTGGATTGGGCGCCGCTCCGAGCCTCGGCTCCGATTCAGGGACGTCGGACGACGCCTGGGCCTGGCGTGGCCGCCGCACGGCCGGGGTATGGGCGTGGCCGTGATCCTCGTGCTCGCGATCCAGGGCATCCAGCTCCTCAACGAGACCCAACGGCGCGAGGTCCTGTCGGTCCTCTCGTCGAGCAGGGCGGTGTGGGCCGTCCCTGCGGCTCTGGTCTTCGCGCTGCTCACGGCCGGCTTCACCGAGGAGTTCTTCTTTCGCGGCATCCTCCAGCGATCTCTGAGCGCGCGATTCCGCTCCGGGCTCATCGGAGTCATCGGCACGTCCATCGCCTTTTCCCTGTATCATGTGCCGTATGCCTACCTCAACCCGTTCTGGCCGAGCGCCGGAGATCTCTCCGAGGCCCTTCGCCTGGCCTTTACCAATGGTCTCATGGGCGGCATCGTGCTGGGCATCGTGTTCATCCGTGCCCGCTCGACCCTCCTTCCGTGCATCCTGGTTCACGCGGCAGTCGACTGGATGCCGGTGATCCGGCTCTTCGGGAGGATGTCTTTCCAGTTCGGTGGCGGCGCCTCGCCGTAGGGAGATTCCGATGAGACCGGCGCTCGAGCCCTCGGTGCTGCGCACCGTGTATGATCGGGCGGCGCACCGCTACGACCGATGGCATGCCCTTGCCACGGCCCGTTCCGATCAGCGCGGGCGCCGCCTCGTCGTGGCCCGGTGCGTCGAGCCCGGCGATCACGTGCTGGATGCAGGTGGCGGAACAGGCCTGACGACGGACCTGGCGGCCGACGCGGTCGGCCCCGGCGGCCACGTCACCCTCGTCGACTTCAGCCAGGGCATGCTTCTGCAGGCCGGGCAACGTCTCACGGCCAGACGTGACCCGTCGCGGGTTTCCACCGTCATGGCCGACATGCTCCATCTGCCCTTCGGTGACGGGCAGTTCGACTCGGTCCTGTCGACCTACAGCGTGTGTCCTCTGGTCCAACCTGGCGAGGGCGTCGCGGAGATGTATCGTGTGTTGAGGCCCGGGGGGCTGCTGGGCGTCGCCCATTCCTCGGAGCCCCGGAGTGGCTCCGTTCGCTGGATCGCGGACCGCGTCGAGGATCTGGTGTGGCGATGGCCTCAGGTTTCGCTGGGCTGCCGGTCCGTGGAGGTGCTGCCCGACCTCCTGGACCTGGGGGCGGAGCTCCTGTTCGAGCGACGGCTCGGGATGCCCCTCTGGCCGTTCCGGGTGTTCGCCGTGAGAAAGCGTCCCTAGGTTTTTCCCGTGACAAGTCCTGCCCGACCTTGAACGCCGGGAGCACTTGATGACGCCGCTCTCATCGAGCCATGTCGCGCACGACAACCGCTGAGCCGAAGCTGGGCTTTCAGGGCGCCTGGTCCATGGCGGTGGGGGGGATGGTGGGTGGCGGCATCTTCTCGACCCTGGGCGTGGTGGTCGGGATCGCCGGCCCTCTGGCGTGGCTGAGCTTCGTCCTGGCCGGCGTCATCGCGCTTCTGGCCGGCTACAGCTACGTGAAGCTGGCCGCAGCCTACGGCGAGGGCGGCGGCGCATTCACGTTCCTTCGGGAGGTGCGCCAGGAGGAGCTCGCGGGGAGCCTCGCCTGGGTCCTGATCCTGGGGTACATCCTCACCAACGCGGTCTACGCGTTCACCTTCGGGGAGTATATCGGCCACGTGTTGCCGATGGGCGACGTGGGGGCGCGACTGGCGGCGGTGGCGATTCTCCTAACCTTCGTGGTGGTGAACCTCAGGGGAACGGGTGAAGCCGGAGGCGTCGAGGTCTTTCTCGTGTGGTTCAAGCTGGTCGTTCTGGTCGGCCTGGCCGTCTTCGGATTGAGCCGATGGGATCCCCAGCTTCTGGCCCGTGGAGTGCCCGAAGGCGATGCGGGAAACGCCCTGCTCGGGGCGGCATCGGTCTTCATGGCCTACGAGGGGTTCCAGCTCCTCACCTATGACTACGACGACATCGACGAGCCACGCCGCACGCTGCCCCGCGCCCTGCTGTCGGCGATCGTCGTGGTCATCGCCGTCTACGTGGCCGTCGCGCTCGGGACCCCGATGCTGATCGGCGCCGATCAGGTGGTGGAAGGCAAGGAGGTGGCGCTGTCCATCGCCGGCCGGGAGGCCCTCGGCGTGGCCGGGGTCGCGATCGTCACGGTCGCCGCTGCCTTCTCCACCGGCTCCGCCATCAACGCGACGCTCTTCGCCACGGCCCGGCTCTCGCACGAGGTCGCTTCGGCGGGAGAGCTGCCCGCCGCGCTCGAGCACCGGAACCGGCACGGCGTGCCGGACCGGGCGGTTCTGTCCCTCGGCCTCCTGGCGGCGCTCTTCGCCACGGTCGGAAGCCTGGCCGACCTGGTGGAATCCGCGAGCCTCGCCTTCCTGGTGACGTTTTCCGTCGTGTCGGCCCTCGCCTTCATCGAGCGGGTCGGATCCAGGGTCCTGACCGCCATCGGGGCCTCGGGGGCCGCCGCCGCCGCGGTGGGGTTGACCGTGAGGCTCGCGAGGAATGCGCCGATGGCTCTGGCGCTCTTCGGGGCCATGGTGCTTCTCGCGGTCGTGGGCAGACCGATCCTGCTGAAGCACTTCCGCGGGCCGACCCAGGAGTAGGTCGTGCCTCGAGGCGGTGGTCCTGTCACGCGGCGACCGCCGTGGTCGTTCATGGTTGAGGGCGGCGCGACCCACGGTCGGTCCGCCCCGCCATGATTCCGTTCCGCCCAGCCACGAGTGCCGACGTGCGTATTCGACCACCCACCCTGCTCGCGACGCTTGCCGCATCAGTGCTGGCCGGCTGCTACAGCCCGGTCTCCCTCGGTCCCGTGGTTCCCGATGAGGTGGACATCACGCTCTCGGTATCCGGGGGGATCGCCGGGGTCCAGTACGCCATTGCGGTGGACGGGGCCGCCGGCGAGGTGCGCGGCCTGATGTGCTCGTCCTTCTGCGACTTCGAGCCAGGGGCGGTGCTGGTCCCGATCTCGCCTGCCCAGGTGGCCGCCCTGGGTCGGCGGCTGGAGGACGCCGGGGTGATGGACATGGACGGGCGGGACTTCGGCCAGGAGTGCTGCGACGACTTCCACTACGAGCTCACGTACCGCCGCGGGGAGCGTTCGGCCACGGTCCGGGGCGGCGGCGCCCGGTTGCCCCGAAACCTCGCCAGCGCCGTGGGCCTCCTCCACGGCCTGGGCCATGGTACCGTCCCCGCGCTGGTCTCCATGGACACACGGGACACCGACTGGCCCCGAGATCCCTATCAGCTCGGACAGGTGGACGTCGACGGCCTCGTTCTCACGGCCGACCTGACCTACGGAGGCGGGTGCGAGCCACACCGCATGGACCTGGTGTTGTGGGGTGG
>JARRLD010000124.1:0-15567 GCA_037387345.1 Gemmatimonadota bacterium | reverse complement strand
CGCTCGACGACAACCGACACAAGGCGGAGTCCGACGCCGACCAGAAGCTGGCCCGCTCGCTCGGCGCCAGCGGTACCCCCTCCTTCTTCATCAACGGCCGCAACCTGCGCGGCGCCCAGCCCTTCGAGGGCCCAGGACCGGGCTCCCGGGCCGAGGGTCAGCAGCGAGCGGAACGCTTCGGGGCCCCTCAGCGCAGCGCCCAGGAACGTGGCGACCTGGGTCACCTCGTCGTCCGGCCCCATTCCACGGAACAGGGGGTCGGTGGATAGCGTACCGTCCTCCTCGCGGAAGAGGATCGCGCCGCTCGCCTCCTCGGGCGACCCGAGGAAGACGTACCCGTCGTGCAGCTCGATACCGAAGGACGACGCCAGATCCTGCACCGCTCCGGGGTCCGGCATGTGATCCGTGATGAGGAACAGGGCGCCGCCCCCCTTAACCCATCGGTTGATCTCCTCTACCTCGACGGACGGAAAGGTCGGGGGATCCCCGCTCCTCGCCGGCGGCTGGGCATCCGCGATGACCAGGACCCCGCAACCGGCCAGCGCCTCCGAGCCACGCTCCGTGAAGCGACGCACGCGGTATCCGTCCGTGCGAAGCGCATCGGTGAAGGGCGCGTAGGTGCCCACGCTGGTGTGGAAGTTGTTGTGGGTTTCGTCCACGCATACGACCGGCCCCTGGTTCGCCTGGAAGGCGGGCTCCGGGATCACGGGCCGGTACGACGCATCGACGGTGCGCGGGGGCTCCACCGTGCTCGAGGTACGGGCAGCGCCGCCGTCGGGGCCGCACCCGACGAGGGCGGCGAGCACCAGGACCCCGAGATGTTTCGACCCCTGCAGGGGGTGTTTCCCATGGAGCATCTCCGCCTCCTGCAGCGAGCTGGCTGCCTGAATGCCATCGCTCCCCACCCACGTGCACGGTTGGATTCTAACGATTCGAGAGGGTACCGGCTCTCACGGTTTTCGCGGCGCGCACCCGGTACGGGGGTGCGCGACGCGGCCGGAGCCGTCATGATCCGGACCGGTAGCCCCACGGGAGCCAGCTCCAGGTCACTCAACTCCGGCCGGCCACGACATGGACGCCATCACCTTCCAGGACGTCGAGTCCCTCGCGCTCCAATCCGTACCCGACCCGGTCATCCTCCAGGGCTCCGACGTCATCGTCCGCACCCGCGTGGCGGGGCTCTGCGGATCGGACCTGCACCCCTACTTCGGGCGGGAGCGGGGGATCGAGCCCGGCACGGTCATGGGACACGAGCTCGTGGGGGAGGTCGTGGAGGTGGGCGACGACGTACGCACCCTCTCCGTCGGAGCCCGGGTGGTAGCGCCGTTCACCACGAGCTGCGGCCGCTGCTTCTATTGCCGAGCGGGGCTCACCGCCCGCTGTGACCACGGGCAGCTGTTCGGATGGGTCCAGAATGGATCCGGGCTGCACGGATGCCAGGCCGAGCTGGTGCGGGTGCCCCTGGCGGACGGCACCCTCGTCCGGGTCCCCCCGGACCTCGACGACGCGGTGGCGCTCCTCGCCGGGGACATCCTGTCCACGGCGATGTACGGGGCTGAGCTCGCAACCGTCGCCGAGGGCGATCTCGTGGTGGTGGTGGGATGCGGGCCGGTCGGGCTGCTGGCCATCCGGGCCGCTCTGGAACGAGGCGCCCGGGAGGTGATCGCCGTGGATCCGGTGCCCTCCCGTCTCGACCTGGCCGAACGGTTCGGCGCGACGCCAGCCGCTGGTCAGCCCCATGACCTGCTGGCCCGGGTTCGCGAGCGATCGGGAGGGAGGGGTGCGGACGCGGCCATCGAAGCCGTCGGCTCCCCCGAGGCCACACGCACGGCCGTCGACCTGCTGCGGTTCGGCGCCACGCTGGCCGCCCTGGGAGTCCACACGGAGCCCCACCTTGCCATCCCTCCCGGCGAGATCTACGACCGCAATCTCCGCTACGCCGCCGGCAGGTGTCCCGTCCGTCGCTTCTTGCCTTCTGCCCTGGCCCTTGCCCAGCGCGACGCCGACCTCCTGGCGTCCCTCATCTCTCACCGGCTGCCCCTGTCCGAGGGCGTGGAGGCGTATCGGCGGTTCGCGGCCCGGGAGGACGGGTGGGCCAAGGTCGTGTTCACACCCTAGCTTGGCTAGAGCTCGAAGCGCATCCCCTCTCGCGCGATCTCGAATCCCCGGCGCCGGATCTCCCCCTGCTGCGTCCCACCCTCGTCCAGCGCCGGGTTGGAGTTGTTCAGATGGGTCAGCACGACCTGGGATGCACCTCGGTCGACCACGTCCTGGAGCAGATCCATGGTCCCCGGGATGAGGGGATGGGGGATATCGTCCGCTGTCCGGCCGGGCACCTCGTCCGGAGACCAGAAGGATCCGTCGAGAAGCGCCACGTCCACGCTCGCCACGGCCTCGGACACGTCTCGATCCCAGAGCGCCCAGGAGTTGATGTCGGGCAGGAAGAGCAGGGTGGCGTCCGGACCTCGGAACACGAATCCCACCGTATCGGCGAGCTCGTCCCGGTGAGGCACCCTCCACAGCTGGACCTCGAGGCGCTCGTCGATGCGAAACCATCGGTCCACTTCGAGGGGGCGTAGCTCCACGCGACCCTGCTCCGCGAGGAACGCCCAGGGCTGGTTCGCGGCAAGGAACTCCGCCATGGCGTGCGTGCAGTAGAGGGGAGTGTCACGAATGCCGAGGCCCTCATTGCCGAGGACGGCCAGCCCCGCGTAGTGGCCGATGTGGGCGTGCGTGAGGAAGATCCCGTCGAAGGGCCTCCGCTCCGTCGCCCGCCGTCGGAACCCCGGCTCGTCGATGAGGTCGATCTGGCGGGTGATGTCGGGGGTCGCGTCCACCAGGTAGAATCGCTCCACATCCGGCTCCACCAGGGCGAGCGACGAAACGTAGCGGCCTCGTCCCGCGGCGTGCAGCGCCCGCCCAACGTCGCACCGCTCCGAATAGCATCCCACCTGCGGCAGACCGGCATCCTGGACCGAGCCCAGAACCTGCGCGTAGATCTCTCCTTGCCTCGCTCCACGGGCGTCCCCCGCCCACCCGGACCCGCGGCGGGTCCCGGGCCATCCGGCGTCGCGCGTGGGGCGCGGCACCACGGCCCCGGCTGCCAGAACGGCGAGAAAGTGGCGTCGGTCCATGAGGCTACCCCCGATCTCCGCCGAGCTACTGGCGACTCGGAAGTGGCGTCAGCGACCGCAGATAGGTCCACAGAGCCTCCAGCTCCACATCGGTCATGCGACGCCCCACCGGGACGACGGACGCCATGGGCTCCCGGAGTTCCGTCCCGTCAGCGCGACGCCCCTCACGCATGGCCGTGACGAATTGCTCATACGACCACCGGCCCAGCCCCTGGTCGTGAGGGGTGAGATTCCGAGCTGGCGGCCAATTCGGATCCCCTCCGACGATGGGGCCGCCGGCCAAGTCCTCTCCGTGACACCCCGTGCAGACTCCGGCCAGATGTCGGCCGAACTCTATCGAAACCTCGGCTGGCGGCGGCACGGAGGGATGCTCCACGTCGTGGGAAGCGATCACATCCGCCGAGAGTCGGAGCTTCCCGGTGGCCAAGAGAACCTTCCCCATGGGGCCCAGAACCACGGGCGGCATCTCGTTGTCCACCGCAGGCTGTGCGCGGATGTAGGTCACGATGTCCGACAGCTCCCGATCGGACATTCTCTGGAAGTCTTCGGACGGCATGGCTGCGGGGTGGCCATCGGCCCGGACGCCGTGGCGTACGATCCGATCCCAATCCGCTGGACCAAACCCCAACGTTCGGCTCCCCCGCCCCTCGGTCAGGTTCGGACCGAAGAGCCGCGCCACAGGGGCCACGTCCATCATCACGCCGCCGCTGAAGTTCCCGCCGTGGCACTCCGTGCATCCGTAGCGGGCATCAATGAGGTGCCGGGCCCGCTCCACGGCCCGCTCCGTGGCCACGGCGAGGGCCTCCGCCTCCGTCAGGCCCAATGCGACACGCTCTTCTTCCGGAAGCGGAAAGGGAATCGGGAAGTCGACGGTGTGGGTCTGGATGGTGCGCGCCATGGTTCGGCTGCTCTTCACCGAGGCCCAGACGTATACACCCACGACGGTGACCACGAGGATCAAGAGCACGCCTCCGAGGACGTTCAGCAGGCGCTTCATGGGAGGGCCTCACGGCTGGAGGTCAACATGGCGATCCACGCATTCACACTCGGAGACGAACGCCACCCAGGCAAGGCCCGCGGGGGGCTTCCGAACGAACGGCGATCGGGAGCGGCGTGGCCCGACTCCGCCCTACTCCACGTGCATGGGGTGGATCAGGAGCACCGACCGATCGGTAGCCCTCAACACCTTATCCGTGGTGCTCCCCAGGAACGTCCTGCGCAGCGCGCCTCTCCCATGGGTCGCCATGGCGATCAGGTCGCACTCCACGGCTGCGGCCTCTGCCAGGATTCCTCTGGCAGCCTGGCTGGTCACAACCGCGGCACTCGAGGTTTCGAGCCCCTCTTCCACGAGCTGCCCGGTCAACCCGTCCAGGTATGCCTGGGCTTCCTCCTCCGCTTCTGAAACACGCTCACGATTCATCTCCGCGGCGTGGGGGATGTAGGAGCTCGTGGGGGCCCTCGGGAAGGGGACAACCCGAACCAGGTGGAACGAAGATCCGAAGAGGGCTCCCACCTCCTTCGCCGGAAGGATGATCTTTTCGGCCAGGGCCGATCCGTCCACGGCGATCAGGATCCGTCGTATTCCGCCTTCAGGAGCGTCTCTCTCCACCTCCTCCTCAGGAGGGCGTACCACCATCACCGGTCGCGAGCTGTGGCGCACAAACGCATCGGTCACACTGCCGAGCCATGCCCTCGACAGTCCTCCGCGACCATGGGATGCGAGGACCACGAGATCGGCTCCCCACTCATCCGCCGCCGCCTCGATGGACTCCGGAACGTGGCCCGTCGCCACGAGGGTCGTGACGTCCGGCTCCGCCTCGCCTTCGAGACTCTCCGCCACGCCCTCGAGGTACGTCTGGCTCCATTCATCGGCCAGAGGCGTCCACAACTCGTAGCCGACCTGGGGGTCGAGCTCCCGCACGATCATCAGGCGGATCCGCCCCCCGGCCCTCCTTGCCACGTCGAGAGCCAGCGGGAGGGCGGACTCGGCGAAGTGCGACCCGTCCAGGGGCACAAGAACCTTCTTGAACATCGGCAATCCCGAACGAGGGTGAGGCCCCATATCACGAGGAACACCCCACCCACCGCGACTCCCCTCCACCACGGTCCCCGCCCGTGCACCCTCTCCGGAACGCGCGTCCAGATGAGCACGGCGCCACAGGCGCTCCTGGCGTATTGCGGGGGGACCGTCGCCGTGGAATATACCTCGATGCCCTCTACGTCGTCGGGGCGCAGGAACATATCGAGGCTGGGGCCGCTGTCGGCGGCCACGCCGTCGACGTAGAACGTCGGCCGACACCTCCCCCGAACCAGGAGGTGGCCTTCGCCGCGGCGGTCGAGGACGACCCGGACACCAGGCAGCTCGCGGAAGAGGTCGGTCACGAGATGAGGGTGCCGTCTCTCGATGTCCTGTCGTGTCACGAACGAGCCGAGACCCAAGGCCCTGCGCCGCTCGAAGTCCTCCATGTAGATCCGACGACGGCGAGACGCGCTCACAACCATGGGCCGAAGTCGGAACGGCGCCGGGGTGAGCGCCAAGGTTGCCGGGGGGGCACCGTCATCACCGACGACGAGCGTGTCCAGGAACGGACCGTAGCCGAGTCGCCGCGCATGGATGGAGTAGGTGCCGGGCGGAAGGGATGCCAACACGAACCACCCGTGGCTATCCACTGATGTCCGCCACACTCGTCCGGAGGACAGGTGCTCCGCCGCCACCTCGACACCCCGGAGTTCCTTCCCGGTGAGGGCATCCGTGGCGACACCCCGGAGAGGAGCGGACCGTACCCTGGATCCTGCATCGGCCTGTCCCGCGACCGGAACCTCGGCGGCCAGCCACGCGACACCGGCAACGAGCACGGGGATGACGATGTGGACTCTGGGCAACTGCATGGGAACTTCTACTCCCGGAACGGCGGGATGAGCCCCCATCCTCGCGATCCTGACCAGGACCGCCCAACCCTGCGTCACGGAGCCGTCATCCCCAGGAGCCCAGCCGCGGTCTCCGGCAACGTATCTCCCCTTGCTCCCGCAATGCGGTTGCGTCACACTCCCTTCCTAACCCCCTGGCAGACCTTCTCCCCCGGGAGCAGCACCATGTGGTTCGAGACCATCGTCCGTGAGCGGACGGGCTGCGCGTCCTACATGATCGGCTGTCAGCGCACCGGAGAGTGCGCGGTCTTCGATCCTCTGTGGGACCCTGAGCCGTACCTGGACATGGCGAAGAAGCAGGAGTCGACCCTGCGGTACGTCATCGACTCCCACAGCCACGCCGACCACGTGTCCGGCGCCCGCCATCTGGCCGAGCTCACGGGAGCGGAGCTCATCGTGCCGGAGCTCACCGACATTACCTACGAGGCCACGCGGGTGAAGCACGGCGACATGATCAGGATGGGGGGCGTGGGGATGGAGGTCGTGCACGTCCCCGGGCACCGGCCGGAGCAGATCAATCTTCTGGTGTACGACTACCCCCGGGGAAACGAGCCCTGGTTCATCCTCACCGCGGACTTCGTCCTGGTGGGAGACGTGGCCCGCCCCGATCTGGCGCAGGAGGGCTCGGAAGGTGCGCCGGTCCTCTTCGACGTGGCCATTCCCCGGTTCCTGGATCTGCCCGATCACGTGGAGGTCTACCCCGGCCATCTGGCCGGCTCCACCTGAGGACGCGTCTCCAGTGGCAAGGTTGTCACAAGCGTAGGGTACGAGCGGCGCTTCAACGACGCCCTCAGGATCAAGGACAAGGACCGGTTCGTGGCGTACATGGACGAGGATCAGCCGGTAAAGCCGGCGAACATCCTCAACATCGTCGCCATCAACCAGGGGAAGCGGGAGGAGACCCGGGGTACCCCCGGAGCAAAGCCGCTGGCACCGCAACAGGCGAATGCGCTCCTGGAAGACGGACACCACCTGGTGGACGCCCGCTCCGCGGCGGCCTTCGGTGCCGGCCACATCAAGGGATCCTACAACGTCCAGCAGAGCAGCTCGGAGTTCGAGCAGCGGGTCGGATGGGTGGTTCCCGACGACGCGCCCATCGTGCTGCTCACCGACAGCGACGCAGACGCGCAGAAAGCCGTGTATGACATGGCGTTCATCGGTATGGATCAGTCCGTGGTCGGCTACGTTGAGGGCGGCATCGACGGGTGGATGAACGCGGGGCTCCCTGTGCAGGTGACGCCCCAGCTGGACGTCTACACGCTCCACGAGCAGATGCAGCGGAACGGCATCCGGGTACTCGACGTCCGTGGCCAGGATGAGTGGGACGACGGGCACATCGATCCCGCGTTCCTCATGCCCTACACCTCCCTGGCCCAGCAGCTCACGACCCCTCCCCAATTCGACAAGCTGCCGTTCGCCAAGGACGATGCCATCGCCGTGACGTGCCACACCGGCAAGCGGTCCAGCACCGCCATCAGCCTGATGCTGCGGGAAGGCTACACCACCCTCTACAACGTGACCGGAGGCATGGAAGCCTGGGGCCGTGCGAAGCTCCCCATGTTCGACGCCCAGGGGCAAGCCTGCTCGCTCTGAGGGAGCCACCGGATCGGACGGCCTGAGCGCAGGCTAAGAGCGTCGAACGCCGACGCAGGTTATCCAGGGCCCGGTACGCAACGGTCGTGCCCTCTCGCGCGTCCCACCCTATAATGCCCTTTGCGCGCCCCCGGGGGCGTTGCCGATGCCTTCCACAGGGGATGGGGTGCATGATGCGGATCGGTGGTGTGGTGGCTACGCTCGTGGTCGCGTGTCTCGTTGCGACGTCGGCACGGGCTCAGGAGGAGGGGCCGGAGACGAACGGCATCAACGTCTTCCTCGACTGCAACACCTTCGGGTGTGACTTCGACTTCTTCCGGCGCGAGATCCCCGTCGTGAACTGGGTGCGCGACCGGGAGGTGGCGGACGTCCACGTCCTCATCACGTCACGGTCCACAGGCGGGGGCGGGCGGTCATTCGAGTTGTCGTTCCTCGGCCTCCGGGACTTCGAGGGAGACGACGCAGAGCTCGTGTGGGCCTCTTCGGGCGATTCCGTCGAGGACGAAGTGCGCACGGGCGTCGCAGAGCAGATCAAGATCGGCCTGGTTCGCTACATCGCCGGCACGCCCGCAGCGGAGACGCTCTCGGTCAGTTTCGGACCCGTCACCGGGGGAGCTCTGGTTCCTGGAGCCGAAGGAGGCACCGGCTCCGCGACCCCGCAGGATGACCCGTGGGATTTCTGGGTATTCCAGATCAGCGCCAACTACTTCGGGTTCGGCGAGTCGTCCCTGACCGACAGCAACCTGCGCACGTCGGTGAGCGCGAATCGTACGACGGAGGAATGGAAGGTCAACCTGAGAGGCAGCTACAGCCGCAACGGTCAGAGGTACGAGCTGACCGACACCACGGTCGAGGAGATACGCAGGGATTGGACCTCCAGCGGATCGGTCGTGAAGAGCGTGGGGCCTCAGTGGGCCGTCGGCGTCCAGGCGACCGCGGGATCGTCGACATTCCTGAATCAGGACTTCCGATGGAGTCTCAAGCCCGGCGTCGAGTACAACTTCTTCCCCTACGAGGAGTCCAGCCGGAGGGCCCTCACGGTGCAGTACCTGGTGGGCGTGAACCACTGGGACTATACGGAGGAGACCATCTACGGCGTCCGGGACGAGACACGCTGGCAGGAGTCCCTGACGGCGAGCCTCGAGCTGGTGCAGCCATGGGGACGGTGGAACACATCCGTCCAGGGGCAGCACTATCTCCAGAAGATCGACGACGGACAGAAGTACAGCGTCACCCTGTCCGGCGGGTTCAGGGTGCGTCTCTTCCAGGGCTTCTCCGTGAACGTCAGCGGCAACTACTCGTGGATCCGTGACCAGCTCTACATCGAAGCCGGAGACCTCACCGACGAGGAGGTGCTCCTGCGGCAGCGACAGCTGGCCACCAGCCATCGCTGGTTCACGTCGTTCGGCATCAGCTACCGCTTCGGCTCCATCTTCAACAATGTCGTGAACCCCCGCTTCGGCGGCCGCGGCGGCGAAGGCATGATCATCATGATGTGATCGGTGCGATCTGCCTGGTCTCCCACGTCCCCGGAGGCCATGTTCAGACACCTGCTCCGGCGCCTGACTGCAGGCGTCGCACGACCTTTACGTGAAGCGAAGGGGGAGAACATGCCGGAGAGTGTCTACAAGGTCATCGAGCTGGTCGGCACCAGCACCGAGTCGTGGGAGAAGGCAGCGTCGGCCGCCGTGGCGAGAGCCGCACAGAGCCTGCGCGACCTGCGGATCGCGGAGATCGTGACCCTGGACATGCAGATCGAAGATGGCCAGGTGCAAGCGTACCGGGCGAAGGTGAAGGTCTCGTTCAAGTACGAGGGTGAATAGCTGGCCGGCAGTGCCGGCGCCGGCTACCCGTCGAACAGCCCATCCACGCTGAGGTAGCGCTCGCCGCTGTCGCACAGCATACAGACGATCACCTTGTCCCGGTTCTCTGGTCGGCGGGCCAGTCCGAGGGCGGCGTGGACCGCGGCGCCAGACGAGATGCCCACGAGAACCCCCTCCTTCTCGGCCATGGTCCTCGCGGTATCGAAGGCCTCGGCCTCGGAGACCAGCGCGATGTCGTCGAGGAGGTCCCGGTCCAGGATGCCGGGGACGAAACCCGGAGCCGTGCCCATCATCCGGTGAGGGCTGAAGCGGCCCTGGGAGATGAAGGGCGCCTCGGCGGGTTCCACTCCGACCACGCGTAGCCCCGCCTTTCGAGGCTTCAAGGCTTCGGCGACACCGCACAGCGTGCCTCCGGTACCCAGGGGCGCCACGAAGATGTCCACCCGGCCGTCGGTGTCCTGCCAGATCTCCCCGGCGGTGGACTGCGCGTGAGCCAGCCGGTTATCCGGGTTGTCGTGCTGACAGACGTAGTAGGATCCGGGGGTGTTCCGGTGGATCTCGACGGCCCGGGCCTTCGCTCCCTTCGTGCCCAACTCCGCGGGGGTGAGCACCACCTCGGCCCCCAGGGCCCGCAGCACCTGCCGGCGCTCCACGCTCTGGATCTCGGACATGCACAGGACCACACGATATCCGCGCATCCGTCCGATATAGGCCAGCGCCATCCCGGTGTTGCCCGAGGTGGCCTCGACCAGCGTGGTGCCGGGCGCGATGTCGCCCCGCCGCTCGGCCTCACGGATCATCCACAGGGCCGGTCGGTCCTTGATGGCGACAGGATTGAAGAACTCACACTTGCCCAGGATCAGGCAGCTCCCGCCCGGGTTGATACGGCCCAGGGCGAGCAGCGGAGTATTTCCGATGAGGTCGAGGATCGAATCGGCGTAACGCATGGCGCTGGGGAAGGGAGGTTCAGGTTATGTAGAGGTCAGGCGGAGGTTCGGAAAGGGTAACGGAATGGAGCCATGGTGTGCGGCATGCGGGCCGAGCCATCGGGACCACCCGGCCTGCGGCACGTCCACCCCCAGGAAAGGGAGGCGAAACCATGCGCATCCATACCCACCTTCTCGTGACGGGGCTGACCCTCCTCCTCGTCACGCCGGCGCTCCAGGCTCAGACGCTTCACGAGCACACGCCGATTCCTCCGGAACAGCTCGCCAAGGGCCAGGACCTCTTCCGACGCGCCGAGGCCCTCATGGCAACGTGCGATCAGGAGCAGTGGAAGGAGGCCGCCAAGCTCTTCGAGGAAGCCGCCGGTCTGCTGCCCTGCCACGACCCCAAGGTCTACGAGGCGCTCTTCCAGGCTGCCGAGATCGCGAACTTCACCGGCGACGCCCGCAAGGCCCATCGCTTCATGAAGGAGGCCGCGGAGCACGCGATGCATGTGGGCGACCTGGAGCACGCGGTCGACGCCTACGTCCAGGCGGCGTACCTCGCCGCGGATCTGGGGGACCGCGACCGGGCCGTCACCTACGTGGCGATGGCCGAGGATCTGTCCCATTCGCCGCTCCTGGGCGCGAAGGGTCCACGGCTCCAGAGCATGATCGCCGAGCATTTCACGAAGTCGGGCGGCGGCCGGTAACGCCCGTCGAGGACAGGCAGGGGGACGCGGCATCGCGTCCCCCTCGTCCTTCGATCCGACGCAGCGCCGGGGGAGTCGATCCCGTCCCGTTCAAGGGCGCCGGAGACCGACCCCGTCCACCGGCAACCCGCTGGGAACCCTCTCCGGCACCAGGTGCGTGAGATCCGCGGCCGCCGGGTCCGTGAGCGCCTCGAGGAACGCCACCAGGTCGGCGATGTCGCCGGGCACGAGACCACACCCTTCCGCAACCACGGGATCGAGGGTCGTGAGGATCGCCTTCCCTTCCGACTCGGGTAGGAGCATGCCTCGCAGCGCCGGTCGCAGCTGCCCCGGGTCATACCCTTTGAACCCCAGAGATGGATCTGCCATGTGGCGGACCGCCGCGTCCAGATCCGTATAGGCACCGTCGTGCATCCACGGACCGGTCAACGTCACGTTGCGCAGGGAGGGCGTGCGAAAGGCACACCGGTCCCCGTCCCGGCCGGTCACCAGGGCCCGGCCGTCGTCCATCCGTCCGAGGGGGGCCTTCCCCGGCCCGAGCTGCGGCACCCCCACGTTGTGGAACCGCAGATCCGTGAAGAGCGGACCCGCGTGGCACGTGGCGCACCGACCACGCCCGAAGAAGATCAGGGCACCACGCTTCGCCTCGGGGGTCAACGCCGTCCGATCGCCCGCCAGATAGGCGTCCCACGGAGTGTCCGCGAACCAGAAGGCGTCGGCTTCGTAGGCCGCGATGGCATTCGCTGCGTGCTGGAACCCAGCCGCCCCCACAAGCAGCTCCGGATAGGCTGCCGCGAACAGCTCCCGGTATCCGTCGATATGCATCAAGCGGCGCATCAGGCCGTCCCAGATGGCACGCAGGTCTTCGTCCGGAATGGCCGCGATCTCGTTGGGTGCCCCGAAGACGTCGGAGTCACCCATCGCTCCCCGCATCTCGTCCCGCGCGGTCACCGGGAACATCGCCTGGGCCGCGAGAACCCCGGAGAGCCCCTCGGGGAGCGCCGTCCCGGCCGGGGATTCGATGGACCCGGGTCGGATACGCTCCACCCGTCCATCCCAGAACATGGATGTCCATTCCCGGGCCCCGCGGTTGAAGAGATCCGAAGCGTGCCTGGCCACGAGTCGCCTACCCACCCCGAGGCTGCGCCTGGATCCGAGACCCTCTCCGCCCGTTCCCACAGACAGCGACAGCCCGTCCGCGCTGTGCTCGGCCGGATGATGGCAGGTGGCGCAGGCGACGTCCCGATTGCCACCCAGCTCCTTGTCGTAGAAGAGGGCCTCGCCGAGCCGGACGAGGTCGTGGTCGGGGGCCGCCGGGCGAGTCAGTGGAGCGAGCGCCAGGCGATCCATGACCACCATCAGCTCACGATCGAGCACGTCCCCGTGGCAGCCACCGGTCAGCGCCAGAGCCACACCCGTGACGAGCAGCCCGAGCAGACGTCGGGCTCGGGTCGCAGCGGATGGGGACTCGTCAGTGGTATTCATGACCCGACCTCCTTATTCCCTCAGTGTGAGTGGACTGCCGCATCCCGTGGCCTCATGAACTCCTCGAACGCGTGATAGCCGCGCAGCGGCTCCAGATCCATGTCCCGGTGGAGGCTCGGGGAGAAGTACATCCCCTCCATAACGGCCTGACCCAGGAGTCTCAGGGCGCTGATCTCGTCACCCTGGGCCGCCGCGATCCTCGCCCTCCACATCGTATTCCGTCCGCGGATGCCGGGAGCGTCCCACGTGGCAAGGCGGCGATCCACATCGAGTACGGGATCACCTTGCCGGGCCCTCAGAACTCCGCTCATCCCCACGTAGTCGACGCTGTCCGGATTCGCCTGGACGAGCTCCTCGATGCCCGCCCTCGCCTCGTCCTCCCGGCCCTCGAAATGAAGCATGACCTGGGCGGACACGAGCGGATCCGCAGTGAGACGCGCCGCGGCCCTCGCCGCCTCAAGCGCCGCCTCGCTGTAACCATGGGCACGGAGCTCGAGCACGGCCTTCCACACGCACCTCCATTCCCCGGTGGCCGCGCTCTCCCATACCCGTCTGCGGGCTTCGGCCACGCGACCTAGGCCGGCCAGGGCCGCGATCTCGCGCTCGAGCAGAAGGTGGGACTCCGGAAAGCGCGTTCTGCCCTCCACCGCGACGGTCAGCGCCTCGTCGTCGCGTTCCAGCCGGTGAAGGGCCTCCGACCGCGCCGCCCAATACCCGTCTCGCTCTCGTGCGGCGCCCACCCACCGGTCCGACGCAACACGCTCCAGGTACCTCAGCGCCTCCACTGGCCGGTTCACCCGGAGCTCCCACAGGCCGGCATCATAGGACCACGTCGCTGGAGCCATCGCAGCCAGTCGCCGGGCGGCTGCCACCGATCGCTTCGGATCGGCGCCCGCCGCCGCCAGATGGTACTCCAGCTCCCGCATCTCCACAGGGCGGAGCCGTCTGGGCAGCCGCTCCAAGCGGTCGAGAACCCGGAGGGCGTCATCGAATCTACCCGCGCTGTTGTGGACGCGAGCCATCATCAGCAGCGGTCTGACGAAGGGGGGATCGAGCTCCGCCGCCCGATTGAGATGGACCAGAGCCCTTCGCGGCCTTCCAGCCGCGTACAGCTCGACCCCCGCGCGATACTCCAGATGAGCCTCCACGCTGGCGGGCGGCGTGTACAGCGAGGATTCGGGCCCGAAATCCACGCGACTCACGACCACCGCGGCCACCTGGTCCGCGACCTTCCCAATTCCGCCGAATGCGTCAGGTCGGGCCATCGACATGGGCTGCAGGTAATGGGCGACCCCGGCGGATCGCGGATCAGCGAGGCGTGCCCGGATCACGAGCGAGTCGCCGTCCCGGCGGACCTCACCGCTGAGCAACAGGGCAACCCCTTCGAGGACCCCGTCCCCGGCCTCACCGCCGTTGTCGGAACGAACGTGCGACGCGAGATCCACGGAGCGCACCGAGGCGGACGTGACGGTCGCCACCTGGTGGACAAGCCTGGCCTGCAGCCCGGCGACGAAGGGGTCCAGCCCTGGATCTCCGCTCATGTTCTCGAAGGGAGCGATGGCCACGGTGACTGGCACGCCGGGCGGATCGATCCCGGGTTCCCGCAGGCCCATGACACCCAGCATGGCCCCCGACAGCCCCACGGTCAGGAGCACGGCTGTCACGAGGAGCTTGCCAGGGGTGGATCGGGAGCCCGCCGACGGCCGCCTCGGGGGAGGCGCGGGCGTGGCGCCCCGCGCGGTCGGGACGGGTGCGGGTGTGCCCGCCGCTTCTTTGCCCTCCGGGGCAGGCGGACGGTCCCGACCCGTCAGTGCCGGATTCCGGATGCGCTCCACCAGAGCCGTGATCTCCTCGGGAGGCTCGATCCTGAACTCGGTCGCCAGGGTGGAGGCGAAGTCCTCGAAGATCCTCAGGGCTCCCACCCGATCGCCGCAGTCTGCGGTCAGCTCGATCAGCCGCCCTACCGCTGCTTCGTCCATGGGCGCCAGCTCCACCGCCCGCCGGGCCCACATCACCGCCTCCTGCACCCTGCCCTTTGCTACCGCTCGGTCGGTCAGCTGGCAGGCCGCCGTCTCCGCGCTCGACCGCAGCTCACGGCGCTCATGCTCGACCCACTCCTCGAACTCCTCGAGGCCATTCAGGAAGACCCCGTCCAGAAAGTCGCCTCGGTACAGGCTCAGCGCCGTCTCGAGCTCCCCCGTCTCGATGGCCCTGCGGAAGAACCAGGCGTCCACATGCACCCGTTCGAGGTCGTGGCGGACGGCTTCCCTTCCGACTGACTCGATGGCCCCCTCTCCTAGCAGGCTCCGGAGGTAGTGGAGAGAGCGGTTGAGCGAGGCGCGCGCGTGCCCGTGGTCACTCTCGGGCCAGAGGAGCGCCACGAGCTTGTCGCGTCGGTGCAATCTCCCCCCGACGGCCAGGTAGGCGAGGAGGGCAAGCCGCTTGGACTGCGTGGCTTCCTCGTCGACGGCGAGGAACGGATCCCCCTCGTGTAGCCGCGCGAGCAGGAACACGATCCCGCGGATGTCGCCGCGGACGGTGATCCGCGCAGGAACGCGCTGGAGCACGCCGAGCTCGGCCGCTCGGCCGGCGGCGTCGACGCGCTCGAGGTCGAGGCCGGCCTCGGTCACCCAGCGATTGAGCTGGAGCTGGAGGCTCGAGGCCGCGACCGCGGCCGTGGGCCCTTCCAGGAGCCGCGCCTGCCCCAGACTCCGTCCGCGCCGGAGCACATCGAGCTCCTCACGCAGGAGGGGCTCGGCGTCGACGACGCCCCTGAGGCGCGCCAGCTGCTCGGCGCGCAGGTCGATCAGCGCCTCGCGGTCCATCCACCGCTGTGCCTGGGGAAGCACGACGTAGGCGAACAGGATCGCGACGAGGCTGACGCCGCTTCCCACGGCCACCACGAGCCGCTCGCGCGGACTAAGTCGGTGGAACATGACGAAACACCACGGAGAAGCTCTCGACATCG
>JARRLD010000123.1:0-29820 GCA_037387345.1 Gemmatimonadota bacterium | reverse complement strand
CCGCGCTTCGTGGTGGACGGACAGCCCGTGATGGGGATGGGGGGCTGCGGCACCTTCGCCGAGGAGCTGATCGTTCCGTCGTCGGCTGTCGTCAAGGTCGACGCGGACATCCCGCTCGAGACGGCGTCGCTCATCGGCTGCGGCGTGACCACCGGTGTGGGCGCCGCGCTCAACTCTGCGCAGATCCAGCCGGGCTCGTCCGTGGTGGTGTTCGGCGCGGGCGGCGTAGGCATCGCGGCGATTCAGGGCGCGCGGGTGGCTGGGGCGTCGCAGATCCTCGCGGTCGACCTGGTCGAGTCGAAGCTCGGCTACGCGAAGCAGTTCGGCGCAACCCACGTTTGCACGCCGGATGCCCTCGAGCAGCTCAAGGGCGAGATCACGGGCGGAGAGGGCTTCGACTATGCGCTCGAGTGCATCGGCCATCCTACGACGATCCGAGCCACCTACGACGCAGCGCGCCGTGGCGGAATCGCCGTCATCGTGGGAGCGGGCAGCGCCGACCACAAGATCGAGTTCAACGCCTTCGAGCTCTTCTTCGGTGACAAGACGCTGCGTGGCTCGATGTATGGCAGCGCCAACGTTCGTACATTCATGCCGAAGCTCTGCGGCCTGTGGAAGGCCGGGAAGCTCGACCTCGAAGGGATGGTGAGTCGGCGGATCGCTCTGGAAGACGTGAACGACGCATTCCGCGCCATGACGGGTCGCGGGGCTTCTTGCGCGCTTTGACCATCTCGGCCAGGTGCTTCTGGAAGTCGCGGTGCCCACTCACGACGGCGACCAGGTCGTTCGAGATCTGCTGGTGCATGCGCATGCCCATCAGCTCCCAGGCCCGGCGGATCGCGGTCTTGGCGGCGACGAGCGTCGATCCCGGTGCGTTGGCGATCCGCGCCGCGAGCTCCTCCGCCGTCGACTCGAGATCGTCTCGGGGCACGACCCGATTGATGAGGCCCGCCTCCAGCGCCTCCGCAGCGCTCAGCGTCTGCGAGGTCAGCAGGTACTCGGCCGCGCGCTTCCAGTTCATGAAGAGCCACGGCTCGAGCATCGTCTCGCCGCCCGGCAGCCCCATGGCCTGCACCAGCGGCATCTGAAAGTAGGCGTCCTCGGAGGCCACGGTGAGATCGGGCAGCAGCGCCCAGTAGGAGCCGCCCCCGATCGCATAGCCGTGGACCTGCGCGATGGTGGGCTTCGGAAACTCCCAGAGCGTCAGCATGGGGGTGAGGAAGAGCTCGGTCTGTCCCTCCCAGACCGTGCCCTTGGCCTCGAGGTTGGCGTGGAACTCGGGGTAGTCGCCGGTCGGAATGTGACCCGAGCAGAAGCCTTTCGCTGCGCTCTTGAGGATGACCACCTTGATTTCGTGATCCCGCCGTGCCTGGGTCAGGGCATCGTCGAGGCCCCAGACCATCTCCGAGCTCTGGGCGTTCGAGCGCTGGGGATCGTCGAGGATGATTCGGGCAATGGGCCCTTCGGCCTGGTAGCGAACGTAGGCGCCGAAGTCGGTCTCATTCATGATTCTCTCCGCATACTATCGGGGCCAGCGAGGCGCCCGCTTCTCGATGAAGGCCTTCCATGCTTCGATGCACTCGGGGCTCGCGAGGCTCTCCTGGTACATCCCCATGTTCAGCGGGGGGAGCTGGCTGTTGAAGTCCCGCTTGGCGAGGACGCGCGCTCGGGGCCCGGTCCCGCGGATTTCGTCGATGGTCTTCTCCACGGCCGCGTCGAGCGCGTCGTCGGGCACCACCTCGCCGATCAATCCCATGTCGAGAGCCTCGCGCGCGCTGAAGTAGCGACCGGTGAAGGTGAGGCGCTTGGCCTGCGCCATCCCGACTCGCGATGCGAGCCGGCCGATGACCCAGGGATCCGCGACGCCGCGCAAGAGCTCCGGAACACGAAAGCGGGCGCTCTCGCAGGCGATGGACAGGTCGCTCATCAGCGTCATGACGAGACCTCCGCCCTGGCACATTCCATTGATGCGCACGAGCACGAGCTTCGGGCAGCGCTCGATCTGTACGAAGGGGGTGACATCGTACATGTCCGTCCACGCGTCGAACTCGCGATCGCCTTCGTGTTGACCGCCCATCTCGCCACCGACGCAGAACAGGTCTCCCGTTCCGGTGAGGACGACCACGTCGACGTCCGGCTTCTCCTCGGCGATGCGACAGGCGCGCTTCACGCCGTGGTACATCTCGGTCGTCATCGAGTTCTTCCGTTCGGGCCGATCGATCCGGACCCAGAGGACCCCATCCTCCCTCCTGGCGTGCAGGTACTCCGACTTGAGGTCGACAGGCTTTACGGGCATTTCGGTTCTCCTGGTTCGCGCTTCGGATCGGTTCAACGCAGCTCGAAGATGTCGTAGCTCACGGCGCCCGCGGCGAACTCACCCTTGCCGATGGCCACGACGCGGTTCAGCCAGAGATAGCGCTCGTCGCTCGTCTCGAAGCGCATCCGCGAGAGCACAGGCTGGGCGTCGAAGCGCGCGGCCGTGACCTCGGCGATCTTGCGGGAGCCGTGCGGCGTGGCGCCTCCCGGGATCTTGTTGCCCAGCGTGAGTTCGGCGCGGGCGAGTGGGGTCACTTCCAGCATGCTCATACTCCCTTGGCGGCGCGTTCCGCATGGGTTGCCGCGTCGACCTCGGCGACCCAATCCTCGCGCTCGAGCCGGCTCTTGAGGTCCTTCAATGAGGCCGCCGTGTAAGCGCCGTCGAACGCGCGGTGATCCCAGGTCATGGCGAGCACTCCGATGGGTCGGACGACGACATCGTATCCACCGCCATCTCCGGCGATCGCCACGGGCTTCGGCTGCTCGCCGTCCGTGGAGAGGATCGCGACCTGGGGATGGTTGATGATGGCGCCGGTGAACAGCGTCCCATAGCCGCCGGCGTTGGTAATGGTAAAGGTGCCGCCCGCAACCTCGTTGACGTCGAGCTTGCCCGAGCGTGCGCGCCCAGAGAGGTCGTCGATCGCCGATGCGATCTCGAAGAGATTCAGCTCCCCGGAGTTCTTGACGACGGGAACGATCAGACCCTCGAAGTCCAGATCGACCGCAATGCCGAGGTTGAGGTGCGAGTAGACGTGAAGCTCGCGCTCTTCGATCGAGGCGTTCAGCCGCGGAAACTCGCGCACGGTGGCGGCGAGGGCACGCGCCACGAAGGGCAGGTAGGAGAGCTTGTGTCCCGTGCTTCCGGCGTGCCTCCGGGCGCTGTCGACCGCGGAGTAGTCGACCTCGATGGCCATCAAGGTGTGGGCGGCGGTCGACTTCGAGGCCGTCATGTGGCGGGCGATCCGGCGGCGGACGGCCGACAGGCGAACGACCTCGGCAGGGCCGCGCGGATCCTGCGCGGGCGAGTCGCTCACTTGATCGTGGCGATCAGCTCGCCCACTGGGTAGACCTCACCCTCTTCTCCGATGTGGCGGAGCACTCCCGCGCAGGGCGCCTCGATTTCCATCTCCACCTTGTCGGTCTCGAGCGAGTAGATGGGCTGACCGACCTCGACGTGTGCGCCGTCGGCGGCGAGCCACTCGATCAGGGTGCCCTCCATGACCGCGTCGCCGGGCTGGGGAATGCGGATCTCGGTCACCCGACGAGCTCCTTGACTGCCGCCTTGATGGACCGCGCGTTTGGCAGGTGTACGTACGCCAGGCTGTCCGCTCGTGGAACTGGAGTGAATGGCGCGGCGACGCGCTTGATGGGCTTCGCGAGGGTGCCGAAGCAGTGCTCGCCAACCAGTGCAGCGATCTCGGCTCCGAAGCCGCCGAACCCGCAGGCGCTGTGGGCGATGACGAGTCGCTTGGTCTTGTTCACGGAGGCCTCGATCGTCTCCAGGTCCAGGGGAACCAGAGTACGAAGGTCCACCACTTCCACCGAGACACCGTCTTCGGCGAGCTTGCCGGCCGCCTCCAACGCCGAGTGCACCATCGCGCCCCACGAGACGACGGTGACATCGGATCCTGTCTGCTTCACGTCGGCCTGGCCCAGGGGAATCGAGTAGGCCGCCTCAGGGACGGGCCCACGCTGCGTGCGCGCGAGCAGCAACGACATGTTTTCGACGAAGACGCACGGGTCGTCGTCGTCGATGCAGGCGGTCAGCAACCCCTTGGCATCTGCCGGTGTGCTCGGAAACGCGACCTTGAGGCCGGGGGTGTGGGTCAGCCAGGCTTCGAGGGACTGCGAGTGCTGAGCCCCGGCAAAGTACCCCTCCATGGTCCGGAGCGTGAGCGGCACGCTCGAGCGTCCGCCGGACATGTAGCGGAACTTCGCCGCGTGATTGGCGAGCTGATCGAGGCAGACACCGAGAAAGTCGAAGAACATGAGCTCCGCGACCGGGCGCAGGCCCGCGAGCGCTGCTCCCGTTGCCGCCCCGACGATCGCCTGTTCGGCGATGGGTGTCGCGCGTACGCGATCCGTTCCGAATCGCGTGGAGAGGCCCGCGGTACAGGTGAGGAGACCGCCGACGGGATCGGCGATGTCCTCGCCGAGCAGGATCACCCGCTCGTCGCTCTCGAGGGCTTGACCGAGGGCCTGGTTGATGGCCTCGGCCATGCTGAGATCCTTCGAGCCGCCCTTCGGCGCCGTGGTGGTCTGGCGCTCGGCCGGCGTGATCGGACCCGCGTCGCCAGCGTACACCTGCGTGGCCAGCGCGTCGGGAGCCGGCATCTCGGCATCGCGTGCGGCGCCGATGGCCGCCTCGACCTCGTCGTCGATCTGTGTGTCGAGCGCATCGAGATCTGCATCGGACATGCCTGCTGAGGAGAGCTGGCTGCGGAGCTTGCCGATGGGCTCGTTGGCTCGAGCTTCGGCGAGCGCATCCGCGTCGACGTAGCCGCAGGGATCTCCGAAGTAGTGGCCGTTGAGCCGAAAGGCGATGGCCTCGAGAAAGGTGGGCCCCTTCCCGCTGCGCGCGCGCTCGACGGCAGACTTCGCGGCCTCGTAGACGGCCTGCGCATCGGTGCCATCCACCGTGACGCCTTCCATCCCGTAGGCTGCGGCGCGATCGGCGAGGCGCTCGGTCCGGGTGTACTCGGCCTGTGGCGTTCCCTCGCCGAATAGATTGTTGTGGCAGAGGAAGATGATCGGGAGATTCCAGAGCGCGGCGAGATTCATCGCTTCGTGAACCGCCCCGATACTGGTCGCGCCATCACCAAAGGAGACGACCGTCACGCGGGAGTCGGTCTTCAGCTGGGACGCGAGCCCGAGACCGGTGGCGATGGGAGCTCCGGCTCCGACGATTCCGGTCGCAGCGACGACGCCGGCATCCGGGTAGGAGACGCCCATGGCGCCGCCCTTGCCGCCGGAGGGCGCCGTCACTTTTCCCATGATCTCGGCGGCAAACGCCTCGAGGGGGACCCCCTTCGCGATCGCATCGGCCGCACCCCGGTAGGTGATGATCATCTGATCGTCGGGTTCGAGCGCCGCGCAGACACCTGCGGAAATGGCTTCCTGCCCCTCTACGGGCCAGTAGTTGAAGCGGAACTCACCGGTCGACAGACCGCGACGGATGCGGTCATCGAACGCGCGAATTCGGCGCGCTGTGGTGTAGAGGCCTTTCTGGAAGTCGAGCGAAGCGGCCATGAACTCTCCTCCGGTGGCGGTCGGAGCCGGCTGAGCGAGCACAGGGTGCTCGCTTGCGCCGTCAGGCGCCCCATTCTGGGGCGCGCTCCCCGTACGGTATGGTACAATGGGACATACTGTGTATCATAGCCCAGCTTGGCCTGGCAACCGCTCGAGCCGTGCCATCCATCGAGATCCGTCAGGAACGCTGGCGGGGCGGTCCAGCTGGCCACCCAACAGGAGTTGCCACCCGCCATGATCGAAGACCGCCTGATCCGCGTCGACATGACTCAGCAGTCCGTGGCCGTCGAGCCATTCCCGGAGAAGTGGGAGGTGCTGGGTGGCCGTGCGCTCACGGCGCGCATCCTGCTCGAAGAGTGCGAGCCCACCTGCGACCCACTCGGGCCGTCGGTGGGCGCGAAGAGCCCCCTCACCAACGGGATCAAGGAGGCCAACGCGGGCGGCGAGCCGGCTCAGGACCTGATGCGGCTCGGCTACCGCGCCGTCGTCGTGACCGGCAAGCCCGCCGACGCGGACAAACGCTGGGCGCTCGACGTGACGGCGGAAGGTGCCTCGCTGAAGGAGGTACCCGATTGCAAGGGGCTGTGGAACTACGCTCTGATCGAGCACCTCTCGTCCAGCTATTCGGACACGGCATCTTTCGTCTCGATCGGTCCAGCGGGAGAGATGCAGCTCAAGGGTGCGTCGGTGGCGTGCACCGACGTGGAGAAGGAGCGCCATCCTGCCCGACACGCGGCTCGGGGCGGACTCGGCGCCGTGATGGGCTCGAAGGGTTTGAAGTATGTCTCAGTCGATGCGGGTCGCGCCAAGGCCCGTGTAGGCGCCGACAGGAAGACCTGGGCGTCCGCCTGTAAGGAGCTGACGAGGGACTACCTGGCCGGCCCCCAGATGATGAAGACGGGAACGAGCACCACGGTGCCCATGGCCCAGGTGCTCCATACCTTTCCGTACAAGAACCGCGTGGAAGGTCAGTCGCCCGACGCCGAGACACTGGACGGGCACCGCATCCTGGAGAGCTTCGAGGAGCGTGGCGGGGGCATGCACAACTGCATGACGGGCTGCATCGTCAAGTGCAGCAACGTGGTGCACGACGCCGAAGGCAATTACAAGACTTCGGCCCTGGAGTTCGAGACGATCACGCTCCTCGGCTCCAACTGCGCGATCCAGAGCTGGGAGGACGTCGCCGATCTCGACCGGCTCTGCGACGAGGTGGGGCTCGACACGATCGAGACCGGGGCCGCCATCGCGATCTACATGGATTCGGGCGGCATGGAGTTCGGCGACGCAGAAGGGGCGAAGCGCCTGCTGCGGGAGATCGCGGAGGGTACGGAGCTCGGCAGGATGATCGGCAACGGTGCACTGGAGACGGGTCAGAAGCGCAAGCATCACCGCGTGCCGGTGGTGCGGGGCCAGGCCATCCCCGCATGGGATCCCCGGCCGCTCCAAGCCACGGGCGTCACGTACCTGACCAGCGCGCAGGGCGCCGACCACACCGCCGGGCTGGTGATGGCGCCCGGCATGGCACACGAGAGCATGCCCGAGGCGAGCCAGAACAGCCAAATCCTGAACGCGATGATGGACGCCTCCGGCTTCTGCATGTTCCTGCTGGTGAATGCCGACACGCTGCGGAAATTCTACGGCGCATGGTTCGGGCGCGAGTTCAGCCGCGAGGAGTACTACGACATGGGCTGGCAGATCCTCGAGGACGAGTGGGAGTTCAACCGGCGCGCCGGCTGGAAGCACGAGGACGACCGCATGCCGAAGTGCATGGAGGACGACAAGATCGGACCGCAGCAGGTGTCCTTCGATGTTCCCCACGAGATCGTGCAGAAGACCTACGAGAAAGTGGGGAGCAGGGACACGTTCTGGGAGGGAGAGTCCTCCGCCTGAGAGGCGAGTGCGGCTGCGGTGCAGGCGTCGGTCCCGCAACCCATCAGCCGAGCGTGGCTCCCGCGCATACGCGGATTTCCTGGCCCGTGATCGCACTCGCATCATCGGAGCACAGGAACATCACCGTCTTCGTGATCTCATCGGGCTCGACGACGCGACCGAGTGCGGCCTGGCGGCCGAGCTCCTCTGCTACGAGCTCCACCTCGACACCGCGCTCGGCGGCGATCCGCTTCCAGTAATTCTCGAGAAGCTCGGTCTTCACCGCGCCCGGGATGACGGTGTTGGCGCGGATCCCGTAGCGGCCGACCTCTTTGGCGAGTGTTCGCGTGAAGCCGAGGACTCCGAGCTTCGAGGCGGTGTAGTGGCTCTTCCGTTCGAAACCGCCGAGTGCCGCCGTGGAAGAAAAGGTGAGGATCACGCCCGAGCGCTGTGGGATCATGTGGCGAAGGCTCGCGCGGGCCACCAGGAACTGAGCGGTGAGATTCGTGCCGACGACCCGGTTCCAGTTCTCGAGCGTCTGCTCGTGGACGTGCAGATCCTGGCCCGCGAAGGCCGCGTTGCTGATCGTGAAGTCGAGGCCGCCGAGCTCCTCGCTCGCGCGATCGACCATCTTGTCGACCTCGGACTCTACGGTCAGATCGGCGGGCAGGACCAACGGGCGTCTTCCGCCCGCCGCCTCGGCAAGAGTGGCGGTCTCCTCCAGCAGCGCTTCGCGTCGCGCGGTGACGCAGACGCGTGCGCCCTCGCGCGCGAACCCGATCGCCATGTCCCGGCCGATGCCGGCTCCGGCACCGGTCACGAGCGCGACCTTGTCCACGAACCTCACGCCGAGCTCAGCTCTTCTTGGGCTGGTAGAGGAAGATCCCGTTGTAGAGGAGCGCAGGACGTTCGCTGCCCACGACGTGGATCGCGTTCTCCGTCTCGATTCGCGTCCCCTTCTTGCCGGCCTCCACCGACACGAGCCGGGAGCGCGAGTGGACCTTCGAGCCGGCCGGAACCGGGGAGAGGAAGCGGAGCTTGTCCGAGCCGTAGTTCACCGCGTTCCCCTGGCCCACCAGGAGATAGCTCGCGGGTCCGGCGGGGGCCGCTCCGGCCAGGAGCGACAGAGTGAGGAAGCCGTGGGCGATTGTCGTCCCGAACGGACTGTCCCGTTTGGCGCGCTCTACGTCGACGTGGATCCACTGATGGTCGCCGGTCAGCTCGGCAAACTGGTCGATCATCGCCTGCGTGACCTCGACCTCTGGCCCGAACGGACCGAACTCGTCGCTCACGTGAGCCTGGATTGCCTCGATGTCGTCGAACTGGATCTCCTGCATGCCTTGCTCCGAGAACAATTGATCACAAGTTGTACAGTGGTACAATAGTACATCTGCCGCTGTGAGCGAGGGGAAGCTCCGAGAGGAACCTCCAGCTTCGAAGGGAAGCTCCGAAGAGAAGCCCCGACAGGAAGCTCCAAAAGGAAGCTCCGAAAGGAAGCCCCGCGTGATTCCCGATCCCGGCTACGCGACGTTTCCCGCCATGTTGCGCGGCCTCGCCGAGCGCTTTGGGCCGCGCGACTGCATCGTCCTGGGCGAGTCGCGCCTGACCTTTGCCCAGGCCGATGCGGCCTCCGCGCAGCTCGCGCGGGAGCTTCTCGCGAGTGGCGTCGGCAAGGGCACGCGCGTGGCGCTGCTGGCGCCCAACGGACCCGACTTCGTCGTGGGGATGCTCGCGGTCGGGCGCATCGGCGCCGTGCTCGTGCCGGTCAACACCTTGTACCAGGCCCAGGAAATTGCGTGGACCCTGCGCCACGCCGATGTCCATACGCTGCTCACGGTGCCGGGGCTGCTCTCGCACGACTACATCTCCCGACTGGAGGAGGCGGTGGCAGGTCTCGCCGAGGCGAGTGGCCCCGACCTGTTTCTGTCGTCGGCACCCTCTCTCCGGCAGATCCGCGCCTTCGGTGAGTGCGATCGCGCCTGGTGTCGCACCGCGCCTTCGCAGGTGGACGACGAGCTGCTACGCGCCGTCGAGGAGCAGGTGAGTCCGGCGGATCACGGACTCGTCATCTACACCTCGGGCAGTACCGCGGACCCGAAGGGCATCGTGCACAGTCAGGGGTCGCTCGTCCGCCACTCCTGGTGGCTCGGCCAGGCTCACGGCTTCGTTCCCGACGATCGGATCTTCACGCCGAACGCATTCTTCTTCATCGGGGGCTTCGTCTTCAGTCTTCTCGCTCCCATGCAGTCGGGTGCGTGTCTGGTGTGCGAGGAGCGCTTCGACCCGGGCGAGACGCTCGACCTGATCGAGCGAGAGCGCGCGACGATCGTCACGGGCTGGCCCCACTACGGACCGGCGATGGCCGCCCATCCGAGCTTTGCGAAGCGGGACCTCTCCGCGATCCGGGCGGGCTACCTCTTCGAGATCCTGCCCGAGACGGCCATCCGCTTTCCCTACAGCCTGGGCATGTCCGAGACCTGCAGCGCCCACACCTTCTGGCCACCCGAGAAAGAAGTTCCCAAGGGCTCACTCGGTGTTGCGGTGCCCGGTGTCGAGCACAAGGTCGTCGACCCGGAGAGCGGAGCGGTGCTCCCGCCCCGTACGGCCGGAGAGCTCTGCGTGCGCGGCTACACGCTGATGCAGGGCATGGTCGGGCGCGAGCGCGAAGAAGTCTTCGATGCCGACGGCTGGTACCACACGGGCGACGAGGTCACGCTCGACGCCGAAGGTCACATCCGCTTTCTCGGTCGGCTCAGCGATGTGATCAAGACCTCCGGAGCGAACGTCTCCCCGATGGAGGTCGAGGCGGTGCTGCGCGGAGTGCCCGGTGTGCTCGAGGCCCACGTCGTAGGGCTGGCGGATCCAGAGCGCGGCGAGCTCGTCGCCGCTGCAGTGGTTCCGGACGGAAGCGTGGAGATCGATGCCGAGGAGCTCCGGACGAACCTGCGGGAGAAGCTCGCCGCCTACAAGGTTCCGCGGCGCTTCGACTTCTTCGCGAAGCCCGACCTTCCCTACAAGGCGACGGGCAAGATCGACAAGCGCGCGCTCGTCGAGAGAATGAACGAGGCCTAGCTCATCACCCCTCGAAGAGCGCCCGCACCTCCGGCTGGCTCACCTTGAGCGACGGCGTGCGCGGCAGCGCAGCGACGATTCGGATCTCCGCGGGCACCTGGTAGCTGCTCAGGTGCTCGCGCGCGAAGTCGCGCAGTGCGTCTGCGTCCAGTGTTGCACCGTCGCGAAGCTCCACCGCCGCTACGGGTACTTGACCGAGGCGCGCATCCGACAGACCTACGACGCACGCGTCGATGACGTCGGGGTGCGATACGAGTGCTCGCACGACGTCCGCGGGCATGATCTTGAACCCGCCGCGCAGGATCGCGTCGTCGCTTCGGCCGACGACCCAGACGAAGCCGTCGGCGTCGAGGCGGCCGAGGTCGGTCGTGCGATGCCAGACGCCCTCGGCACCCGAGCGGATCTCCAACAACCCTACGTCGTCGACGGGGAGCGGCTCGCCGGTGGCGGGATCCACGACGCGAAGCTCCCGACCCGGCTGGGGCCGGCCGACACTTCCGCGCTTGGCTTCGCCCCACTCGCGATGCAGCGGGAGTGTCCAGCCCGCAACCCCTCCCGCGAACTCCGTTGCGCCGTACGACGGAAGGACGGGGATTCCGTAGCGGCGCTCGAAGGCGAGCTGTACATCCGCATCGAGCTTCGCGGAGCCGGAGGTCACGACCTGGATGCTGGAGAGATCGTCGGGTGCAACATCGGCATCCAGGACCATGCGCACCGCGGTCGGAACGAGGCTCACGGCGCGGGGTCGATGCCGGCGCACGAGCTCGACCCATGGCTCGACAGCGAAGCGCGGGAGCAGCGCGATCTTGCGGCCCTCACAGACGTTGAGCAGGGTGCGGAAGAGGCCGGACATGTGGACGAAGGGCGAGTTCACGATGGCGACGCCCTTGCCGAGGCGCGGGCCCTGCTCTTCGTCGGTGCCCTTTCGGTAGTGGCGCCCCGCGGCGGTGACGGTGCGCTCGAAGGCCGCCGTCGCGAGCTCGATGCGCTTCGGGGGCCCGGTGGTGCCGCTCGTGAGCATCTCGACGGCGACGCCGGGCAGGGGCGGGCGGTGCGTTCCGGCTCCGACCTTCTCGAGTCCGTCGACGACGCGAACGGGTGTCGCAGGATTGCCAGTGAGGGCGAGACCCAGACATCCGATCTCGGACGCGGCAGCGCGAAGCGCCGGTCGCTCCCAGTCCTCGGTTGCGGCCACCAGCACGGGGACTCGAACCTCGATGAGGTCCTTCGCCACCTTCGCGTCGCCCTGGTGGGGGTTCAGGGTCACGATGCAGCGGTCGGTCGCGACGGCTGCGAGCATCGCCCCGACCATCGGCGGAGTGTTGCGAAGGAGCATTCCCACCGCGGTGTGCGGGCCCAGCTCGGCCTGCGACCAGGCTGCGTCCAATGCGTCGATCACGCCCGATAGCTCGCGCCAGGGATGCCACGCGCCCTCGAACTCGACCGCGGGGGCGTCCGGGTCGATCGAAAGCACAGCCTGAATTCGCTCTCTCATGGATAGGGACATGTGAACTCTTGATTGTGCTATAGCTGCAAACTTGCTGCCACTGCAATTTTGTGGCTCGAGCGACGAGGGGAGCGAATTGAGCCCGTCCCAGGCCAGTCCAGTCCAGCCCGGTCGCCGCCAGCGCCGTCGCGATCGCACTCGCAACGCGCTGATGCAGGCCGCACTGAAGCTCTTCGCCGAGCGCGGCTACGACGCCACCACGATCGAGGACATCACCGACGCCGCCGACGTCGCGCCGCGTACCTTCTTCCACTACTTCGCGTCGAAGGACGAGGTGCTGTTCGGTGGCCAGGACGAGCGCCGCGAGGCCCTGATCCAGCGGTTTGACGAAGAGGTGGAGCATCTGCCCGTGCCCGTCGCGCTCCGCGACGCCCTGCTCACGATCATCGAGGCGTTCGAGAACGATCCCGAGTTCTTCCTGCGGCGCGCCCAGCTGTACACCCAGTGGCAGCCGTTGCGTTCGGCCGTGCTGCGCGTCAACGAGACCATGGTGGAAGGACTCACGGAGGTACTGGCCAAGCAGCTGGACGTCGATCCCCGGACAGAGCTGGCTCCGCGACTCGTCGCCACGCTTGCGAACGGTGCGATGCGGTGTGCGATCGACACCTGGGTCGCCTCGGACGGCCAGGCGGATCTGCGCGGCCTCACCATGGCGGCACTCGACGCCGTGGAGCCGGCGATCACGGCAGCGCTCTCGTCGGGGCAGCGCCGGTGATTGCGCATCGGGCTTGGGTCTACGACTCGGACGCGAGGTGATTGGCGACGATCTCCCGAAAGCCGCTTCGTTCGCCGAGTAGTGCGCAGAGGGTGGCGGCGCGTCGGACGAAGAAGTGGATGTCGTGCTCCCAGGTCGTCCCGATTCCGCCGAAGATCTGCAATGCGCCTTCCGGAACTTTGCGCAGATCGTCGAGCGCCGCGAAGGCCGCCATCGCGACGGCCACGTCCCTCTCGGCGCTCTGGTCCGGCACCGCCGCGGCGGCCCCGCGCAGCGCGCCAGCGTTTCGAGTGCCAGCGCGTCTCGAAGCAGACGCATGGCAACATCGCCCGAGGCGATCCGCGCTTCTCTTGGGACCTCGACTCCGTCCATTTCGAGCTCGGCGCAGAGCGAGCTGTCCAGCAGCGCGAGCGCCGTCCGTTCGATTCCCGGTGTCTGCGGATCGATCGCGAACAGACCACACGCCCCATCGTGCTGCGCGGCGTTCACGATGACGAGATCGGCCTGCAGAGCGTAGGGTACGAAGCGCTTTGCTCCGTCGAGGCAGTAGCCAGCAGAGGTCGGCTTCGCACGGACACTCGTGCGGAGGCGATCGGTGGAGCGGTCGCCCTCTGCATGTGCAACGACCGGAAGGGATGCGGTGATGGCCGTTCCCGTGGCCCGGAGGACCGCTCGGCCCACCACGCTCGGGACAAGCGGCGTCGGCGCCAGAGCTTGCCCGACCTCGTCGACGAGAGCACAGAACTCTTCGAGGCCGAATGTGAGCTCCGAGGGGGTTCCCGAGTCGTCCCCGGCTCTGAAGGGCTCGACCTGGTCCCAGTCGAGTCGCTGCATGCCGCTCCACAGCTCGGGTGCATCGGCGACACCGCCTTGCTCGACGCACTCGCGGAGCTGTGCGAGGGACCACTCGCCCTTCAGGTAGTCGGCCGCCGCACTGCGCACCGCCTCGCGTCGCTCCTCTGCTTCGGCCAGATCGGTCAGGCGTCGAGTCATCGCTCTACCGGAGTGCTCTTGGGCAGGCCGAGCACGCGCTCGGCGATCAGGTTGCGCTGGATCTCCGACGTGCCCCCGCCGATGGTCGCTGCGCGCATGATCAGGTAGCTGAGGGGGATGTTGCCGCCTTTGAGGGAGTGTTCCGATTCCCTGAGCAGGGCTGCGTAGGGTCCGGCGAGGTCCATGCCGTACTCGGACATCGCCTGGTCGAGCTTCGAGGTGAGGAGCTTTGCGATCGAGACCTCCGGACCGGGCGCGGTGCCGCGCAGGCCCGCTGTACTCACGCGAACCGAGATGTTTCGCAGCGCCTCGACCTCGACCGCGAAGCGCACGAGCTGCTCTCGAACGACGGGATCGTCGATCTGCGGTCGTCCATCGACCTCGAGCTCGCGGGCAAGCCCGACGAGGATGGCCAGACGACGCTCGATCCGTTCGGTGCGCGAGAGGCCCGCGCGTTCGAAGCTGAGCGTCGAGTTCGCGACCTTCCAGCCACCGTTGAGCTCGCCGACGAGACAGCTCCGAGGCACGCGGACGCTGTCGAAGAAGACCTCGTTGAACTCCGAGCGACCGCTGATCTGTCGGATAGGGCGGATCGTGATGCCCTCGCTGCGGAGGTCGACGAGCAGGCAGCTGATTCCCTGATGCTTGGGTGCGTTCGGATTGGTGCGCGCGAGCACGAAGCACCAGTCGGCGTAGTGGGCCTTGGAGGTCCACACCTTGTGTCCGGTGAGCACGAACTCGCCGCCGTCGCCATTGAGCTCGGCTCGGGTCCGAAGTGCAGCGAGGTCGCTACCCGCGTCCGGCTCGCTGAACCCCTGGCACCACATGTCCTCGCCGGAGAGGATCCTGGGCAGGAAGTGCTCGCGCTGCCAATCGCTGCCCCACTGGATGAGGGTCGGCCCGATGTAGGCGACGGCGCTGCGGTTGATGGGGTCGGGTGCGCGACGGCGCGCCATCTCTGTGTTGTAGAGCATCTGCTGGACGAAGCCGGCGCCGCGCCCACCGTGCTCCACGGGCCAGCCGATGGCGATGAGTCGGGCCTGATGGAGTCGTCGCTGCCAGTCGCGCTGCAGCTCGATTCGGCCGGCCTCGTCCCGGGGACCCTTGTACGCGCGCGTTCCCCAGCCTTCCGGAAGGTTCGCGTCGAGGAAGGTGCGGACCTCGTCCCGGAAGGCCTCGTCCTCGGGCGAGAGGTCGAGCTCGAGCTCCGACGATCGACTCATCGCGCGTTCTCTCCGCGGCCGGGGTCCGCGCTCGCCGGGGCGGCACGATCCTCGTCCTCCGGCAGGGCATAGTCGCCCAGCCGCGGCGGCGGGCGTAGCGCGATGGCGTCTTCCCCGGCGAATCGCCATGCCAGGCCGACCAGGCGTGCGCCTTCGAGCTCGGGATGGTCGATCTCGGGAAAGAAGTCGCGGGCTGTGAGGTGGCGGTCTTCGATCAGCTCGGCGGCGGTCCAGACCGGACAGGCCCTCACCCCCGCTGCTTGAAGTCGGTGGAAGAGCGCGTTGGCGTCGACGCCGACGGTGATCTCGTCCAACGCTGCCTCGATGGCGCGTCTCGACTCCCAGCGCGCCGAGGCCTTCGACCACGCCGGATCGCGCAGCGAAGCGGGCCTTTCGAGCGCTTCGACGAGGGCGTCCCACTCGGCGTCCGATTGGACTGCGATCGCCAGCCAGCGATCGTCAGCCGTCGGATGGACACCGTGGGGCGCGAAGGGGTACCGGTCGCAGCCGACGGGGGGTTGGCACGCGCCGCCCGCTCCGGCCTCTGCGATGAACTCCGCCAGGCGACCCGCGACCACCTCGGCCATCGAGAGGTCGACGACGCCCCCATGTCGTTGGTCTCCGAGGGACCATGCCGCGACCACCGTGGCGGCGGCGAGCGAGGAGAGGGGATCCGCGATCACGGTGGTCATGTGGATCGGCTCGTCCTCGGCGTCGCGCGTCAGGTGGCTCAACCCCCCGTAGGCGTGCACGGTGTTGGCATAGGCGCGGTAGGTCGCGAGTGGCCCGGATTGACCGAAGCCGGAGATGCTCACGTAGAGCAGTCCCGGGTCCGCAGCCAACGCGTGGGCGGGATCGATGCCCAGCCGTTCCATTCGCTTCGTACCGAAGTTCTCGAGCACGACGTCGCTCTGGCGCGCCAGTCTCTGGGCGGCGTCGGGGTCCTTGGAGACGTCGACGGCAAGACTGTGCTTCGAATGGTTGGCCACGGCGAAGTAGGCGCCGCGCTCCGGGCCGGCGACGCCGTGCGCGAAGGGCCCCGTACGTCGATACAGATCGAGGCGCGCGAGGTCCTCGAAGCGGACCACATGCGCCCCCATGGCACCGAGCAGGGCGCCCGCGATCGGTCCCGACAGAACGTGCGCGAACTCCGCGATCCGGAGCCCCGCGAGACCTCGACCGTCTTCCTCCACGCTGGCGGCACCACCGCTCGGCGTCCAGGTATAGGGACGGCCGGGCGCTCGAGTGTCGAGCCCGGCCACGGTTGTGGATTCGATGAATCCCCTTGCGGCGAACTGTGGCGATCTCAGCAGCTCGTCGGGGCGGTTCACGGGAGTGGAGGGCACGCCGTGCTGCTGCAGACGTTCAGCACACGCTGCGATGTCCTGGGGCAGCGTCCAGCGTTCGACTTCGCGATTGATGCGCTCCGCGTGCTCGGCACGGGCGGGACGGTCGTCCAGCCCTCGGGTCCATTCGGGCTCGCCCATGGCGCGCACCATGCCGGCCCACTGGTGGTTGTCCGGCGCCGTGATGCGCACGAACCCGTCGCGGCACGGGAATAGGCCCGACGGAGCGACGTAGCGCCCACTCCCCGCTCGTCCTGGGCAGGCGTAGATGGCGTGCGCGCAGTCGGCGAGCGCACCGGTCATCACGACCGCTTCCTGGGAGGAGACATCCAGATGGACCGGGCGCTTCTCCGCGCGATGCCGGTCGAGTCCGTGCAGGGCTGCAAGTGCCCCGACCTGTCCGGTCGTGAGCAATCCCTGCCAGCCCGGGAGCAGGCAGGGCTTTCCTCCGTCCTTCGGGACGACCGTGGCCGCGAGACCGCCGGATGCGGAGGCAATCAGCTCCGACCCGCGATAGCTCGCGTACGGACCCGACAGCCCGAAGGCTGAAAGCGTCACCCATACGCCGCGGTTGCTGCGGTCGACGAGGGCCATATATGCGTCGGTGGGCTCGGGAAGACCGGCTGCGTCGACCACCCGGTCGCAGACCACGATGTCCGCGTCGCGCAGCTCGAGTGCGGAGGTGAGGTCGTCCGTATCTCGGCGAATCGTCTTGTCGCGATCGAGCAGCGCGGCGAGGATCGATGTCCGCGCGCCCGACGGAGTGACGAGCGAAGGCTCGAACGGAGGAAGACCGGAACCCGTGGGCTCTAGCTTGCTGACGCGAGCGCCCAGACTCGCGAGGATCGCGGTGCAGCTTGCTCCGCCGATTCCGTTGCCAATTTCCAGGATGTGGATTCCGTCGAGCACGTCGCTACCGCCGACTTCCGGGACCCGCTCTCGGCGTCAAGAAGTCAATCCGCGGATCACATGGTCGCGGAAGAACTTGCGCCAGGCCTTCGGGTCAGTGCCGCGAAAGGTCACCGCGGGCATCGATGCGATCGTGAACAGCATGCGGGCGATCCACTCGGAGGCTGCGGCCACGTTCAGGTCGCTCCGGAGCTCACCGTGCTCCTTGGCGGCTTCCACGTAGGGACCGAGGAACTCGATCGTGTCGCGGAGCAGGGGCTCGGAGTGGCTCGTCAGCAGCATGGCGAGGCGTTCGCGGCTCACGTCGATCCGGCTGCGGGCACCGGTCGCGACGTCGTGCTCGAAGGCCGCCAGGATTCCCGCACACTCGACCACCTGCTCCTCGAGGGACCCCAGTCGATCGAGCTGCTTGCGCATGCTCTCGTGGAACAGATGGGATTCGTAGCCGAAGACACCATCGATCAAGTCGGCCCGGTCGTTGAAGTAGCGATAGACGGTTCCCCGAGACAGGCCCGCCTCGCGCGCCACATCGGACATGGAGGTCTTCTCCGTTCCGAAGCGCAGGAAGCAGCTGCGGGCTGCCTTTACGATCTGCTCGCGGACCCCTTCCGGGGCCGCTCCGGGGGCGGATGCGGTCGACGTCATAATGTACAATTCTACAGTGATTGACTCACTGACTCAAGCCCCACTGTGCTGGATGGGTGGAGACGTGTGCCGAGAGAAGCAGGGTAACGCTCAGCGGACCGGAAACAGGGGCCAGAGCGGACCGAAGAGAGGAAGAGAGGAACGCAATGGGTGAGCTCAGCGAACGCGCAGTGATCGTGACCGGTGCGGGCAGGGGGATCGGTGCGGCCGTTGCCGAGGGCTTGGCCGCGGAGGGCGCCTGCGTGCTGGTCAACGACCTCGGCGTCGAGCTCGATGGCTCCACGGTCGACGCGGGCCCGGCCCAGGAGGTCGTCGATCGAATCGTGGCCTCCGGCGGTGTCGCGATCGCGGATCCGACAGACATCACCGACTTCTCCGCCGTCGAGAAGATGATCCAGCGTGCGGTGGACGAGTTCGGGCGTCTGGACGTGCTGATCAACGTCGCCGGCATCCTGCGCGACGGAATGATCTTCAAGATGGCCGAAGATCAGTGGGACGCCGTCATCGACGTCCACCTCAAGGGCACCTTCAACACGACGCGCCATGCCTCCGCGTGGTGGCGGGAGCACCGGGGCGGAGAGTACCGGCTGATCAACTTCACATCGGCGTCGGGTCTCTACGGAGCGCCGTCGCAGCCGAACTACGCGGCGGCCAAGATGGGGATCGTCGGACTCACGATGTCCTGTGCGAATGCCCTCAAGCAGTACGGCGTCACCTCGAACGCGGTCTCGCCGATCGCAACCACGCGCATGACGATGAACATCCAGCAGGGGCGGGCCATCGGGCAGTATACCCCGGAGAACGAGAAGCTCAGCGCCCGCAATGTCGTTCCGGCCGTTGCGTACCTGGCGAGCGTGCGCTCGGGGTGGCTCAACCGCCGCGTGATCACCGCGGGCAACGGTCGGATCGGCCTGATGAACGAGCCGGACCTCCTGCGCGAAATCGTCGCTTCGAATGGTGTCTGGGAAACGGAAGCGGCCTTCCAGGAGATCGAGGAGTCGTTCCGCGCCGCGATCGAATACCCGAACATCTTTGACCGGCCGCGGAGCTGAGCTTTGCGACGTGAGCCCACCGTGCCTGCACTGCGATAACGGTGACCTCCCGGACGCGTGTCGGCCTCGTGATCGCGGGATGCGCGGTCTGCCAGATGGGCCTCGGCTTCACCTACCTCTTCGATACCTACCTGCGAGAGATCACCGCGGAGTTCGGGTGGACGCGAGCGAGCTTTTCCGCGGCCCATGCCTCGCGGCTCGTGGCGCTTGCCCTCGCCAGCCCGCTGGCGGGCTGGGCAACCGAGAGGTTGGGTCCGCGCGCGGTACTGGGTACGGGCCTGGTCGTGCTTGGAACGGTCGGCCTCACCTACGGTCGGATCGACGCGCTGTGGCAGCTTTGGCCCCTCAGCCTCGCGATCGGCCTCGTGATGGCCGCACTCGGCGATGTCGCCGTGGCCTCCGTCGTTTCGCGCTGGGTCGAACGTCGACGCGGTCTGGCGCTGGGACTCGTGTACAGCGGATCGAACATCGGTGGCATGATCGCGGTGCTGGCCAGTGCGGAGATCGTCGAGCGGGCGGGTTGGCGCGCGTCTCCGCTCATCCTCGTCGCGGGAGGCAGCTTCGCGCTCCTGCCGTTCGTGCTCTGGGCGGTGAGAATGCCCGACCGACCATCGACGGAGCACGAGCGGGGGGACGAGCCAAGCCTGGCGATGGATCCATCCGGCTCCCTCGATCTTCGCGCAGCCATTCGGACGCGCAGCTTCTGGCTTCTGTTCGCTGCTCTGACGACCTTCTACTTCTACTACATCGCAATCCTCGACCATCTCGTCGCCCTTCTGCAGGACGTGGGCTTGTCCCGCTCCGCTGCCTCCCAGGCCTTCGGGATGACGATTCTGCTCGGCGTCGCGAGCAAGCTCGGGATCGGTGTGGTCTTCGACCGGTTCTCGGCGAGGGTGGGGCTGCTGGTGAACTTTGCAGTGCTGGCCGTTGCTTCGGTGTTACTCGTCCAGGTGCCGGCACCCGGAGTGCTTCCTGTCTTCGTGATCTTGCATGGCGCGGCCGTCGCCGCTCAGAACGTCACCTACCCGATGGTGGTCGCGCACTGCTTCGGCAGCCTGCACGTGGCGCGGATCTATGGCGTATTGATGCTGGCTCTGATGTGCGGAGGGCTCACCGGATCGGTGCTGGCCGGGAGGGTCTTCGATCAGGTCGGCAGCTACCGCCCGGCCCTCGTTCTCTTCGCCCTCTTGAACGTCGCATCGCTGGGGCTCCTCGCCTTCGTGCGTCGAGAGACCGGGGTGGTTCAGGAGAGCCGGCTCGCGAGGCGCGCGTCAGCTGGGCCGACCGCGCCCCAGTAACGATCGCGGAGCACCTTCTTGTAGAGCTTGCCGTTTTCCTGGCGGGGTAGGTGGCCGATGAAGTCGATCGACCGCGGGCACTTGAAGTGGGCCAGGTGGTGTCGGCAAAACTCCACCAGCTCGTGCTCGAGCTCCGGTGAGGCCCTCTCTGGGTCGACGAGCTGGACGACTCCTTTCACTTCCTCGCCCATCTCGTCGTGCGGCACCCCGATCACAGCTGCGTCGAGAACTTCCGGGTGCAGCACGAGGATATCCTCCGCCTCGCGTGGAAAGATGTTGACGCCTCCAGAGACGATCTTGAAGGTCCAGCGATCGGTGAGATAGAGATAGCCGTCGTCGTCCACATGACCGACGTCGCCGAGCGTGCGCCATCCGTGTACGTCCTGGAGCGCGGCGGTCTCTGCCGGATCCTTGTAGTAGACGTTGCGCACGTTGGGATCTTCGAAGTAGACGGTTCCATCCTCGCCGGGGGCGAGCTCCTTTCCATCGTCGTCCACGATGTGGATGATTCCGCGCTTCGACTGGCCGACCGAGCCTGGACGCTCGAGCCATTCCTCGGGCGTGATCATCGTCATGCCCGCGCCCTCGGTGCCCGCGTAGTACTCGTGGATGATCGGGCCCCACCACTCCATCATCCGCTTCTTCACCTCCACCGGACAGGGCGCGGCGCCGTGGACGACCTTCTCCAGCGAGGAGAGGTCGTATTTTCGTCTCGTGGTTTCCGGGAGCTTGAGAAGACGTGTGAACATCGTCGGGACGAAGTGCGCGAAGGTGATCCGGTAGCGCTCGATGGCGCGCAGGGTGTCTTCGGGATCGAAGCGCTCGGTTAGCACCACGGTTCCACCGAAGCGCTGGACGTTCGTCGCGTATCCGATCGGCGCGGCATGGTAGAGCGGGCCCAACGACAGCTGCACGGTCCGACCGTCGAAGCCCCAGTGTCGGGAGAACGAGAGCGCCACTGGATCGCCGCGCCCCATCACGCCCTCGGGCAGCGGTCGCAGGACGCCCTTGGGTCGGCCGGTGGTGCCGGACGAGTACCAGAGGGAGGTCCCTTCCGATTCGTCGGGGAGTGGCGAGGTGGATAAGCCGTCGGTCGCCGCTTCGAGCGCTGTCCAGCCCGTCGGTGGATCGACATCGGCGCCGGACGACTGAGCCATCAGGCAGCTCACGGTGGCGGGGATGTGTTCGCGAAGCGCATCGGCGACCGGGGCCAGTCGCGTCGATGCCACCAGTACCTGGGCGTCGCTGTCCTCGACGACGTATGCGGCCTCCTCCGCGGTGAGCAGGCAGTTGATGGGTGTGTAGTAGAGACCCGCGCGCAACGCCGCCCAGACCAGCTCGAGATAGCGCGGATGATTCTCCATGAAGAGGGCCACGTGGCCGCCGCGCTCGAGGCCGAGCCTTCGAAACAGTTGCGCGTGCTGATTCGAGCGCTCGTCGAGCTCGCGGTACGTCAGGACCGCGCCGGTCTCCGCGAGGATCTGCGCCGGATGGTCGGGGCGCTCCCGCGCCCAGGTTCCCGGGTAAAGCGGAGTCCCTTCGTCGTGCTCCTCCATCAGGCGTCCTGCTCCTCGAGGAACTTCTTCACCTGCTCGAGGTGGTCGGCGCTGTTCATGGCCTCGGTCTCCGCCGAGATGGCGTACTCGAGCAGGCCACTGAACGCGCGCTCGAGGTGCAGGTTGAGGGCGCGCTTGGTGTCCTGAAGCGCTTGGGAGGGCAGCTCTGCGAGCTCGTGCGCGAGCTTCAGGGCCTCGTCGAGGGCCGTGCCCTTCGCGACGACACGATTGGCCAGGCCCATCGCGACTGCGTCTTCGGCGGGGATGCGCCGGCCGAGGAACAGGTACTCCTTGGCGCGTAGGATGCTCGTCATGAGCGGCCAGGCGAGGGCTCCCCCATCCGCCGCGACCAGGCCGACGCCGACGTGCGGGTCCATCAGGAATGCGTTCTCGGCGATCAGCACGATGTCGCAGAGCAGGGCCACGCTGCATCCGAAGCCCACGGCGGGACCGTTGACCGCGGCGACGATCGGGAGCCGGCACTCGACCATGTGCTTCACGATCTTTCGCGCTTCTTGCATGCCGCTGCGGTGGAGCTCCTTGCGCTCGATCAGCTCCCGTTGCCACGCGAGATCCCCACCGGCGCTGAAGGCCTTGCCCGCACCGGTCAGCACGATGGCGCGCGCCTCGGGGTCGCGCTCCAGCTGTGGCCAGATCCAGCAGAAGCCTTCGTGGAGCGACTTGTTGACCGCGTTGAAGATCTCGGGTCGGTTCAGCGTGACGATGCGAACCGGGCCGTCGCTCTCCACGCGAATTTCTTCGGGTACGTCGTAGCTCACTGGGCCTCCTCGCGACGACCGAGTCGAAGATCGGCCAGTCGGGCGTAGTGGATGTTCTCGTCGCCCAGTGTGAGGCGCCCGAGTAGCGCGCGTCGCAGATGAACGTGCGGCATCGCCTCCCACGTCATGCCGATTCCTCCGTGCATCTGGATCCCCGTCTCGCAGACCTCTCGGGCCTGCTCCGAAGCGTACGCCTTCGCCGCATGGGCGGACTCCAGTGCTTCGCGCATCGGAAGCGCATCGACCGACCAGGCAGCGTGCCACGCACAGCCCCGCGCGGCTTCGAGCGATACGAGGGCCTCGGCGGCGAGGTGCTGCAGAGCCTGGAAGGTTCCGATCTTGACGCCGAACTGCTCGCGCTCGCCCGTGTATGCGACCGCGAGGTCGAGCGCGGCGTGCATGACACCGACGAGATCTGCCGCCAGCGCGGACAAGGTGAGAGCGAGGACGCGGTCAGCCGCGTCCGGAGTGATGGCGCCCCCGAGGTCGCCGACGTCGATCGCAGCCGCATCGGGATCGATGCGTCGCAGCTCGCGGGTCAGGTCCTGACTGTCGGCGACCGGCCCCAGCTCGACGGTCGTCAGTCGGGCGGTATCCGGGTCGAAGACGAGCCCCGCCGCAGCGCCGCGGCTCTCGAAGGCGAGTCCGGGCTCACCCCGACGCGCGAAGCCACGCAACGACGCATCGAGAACGGACGAAGCCGAGCTCGGCAAGTCGACGCCACGACTTCTGCCCCTCGTCGCGCTCGGGAAGGCTCTCCGGCGAGTCCGGTCCGAGCTCGCGGGCCAGCTGCTCAGCGGTTTCACGGATCTGCTCCTGCTCGTCGCTGAGACGGGCGTCCACTGGGACCTCCGGTAGATGGATTCTGCAGGCATCAGAAGAACAATTATCGTTTCATTGTACCATCCTGTGCTACGCTGGAGCAAGACTACGCGATGGAGGAGGAGGCGCATGGCTCACGCGGATGGCGTTCCGGAGAGGTGGCGGCTCGGAGAGGACTTCGTGCCGAAGGGGCGCTACGTCGATCCCGAGTTCCTGGCGCTCGAGTACGAGCGACTCTTCCCGAAGGTCTGGCAGATGGCCTGTCGAGAGGAAGAGGTCGCCGCAGTGGGCTCTTTTCTGGAGTACACGATCGGCGACCAGTCGATTCTCGTCGTGCGCACCGAGGAAGACCGCATCCAGGCCTTCTACAACACCTGCATCCACCGCGGTAGCCAGCTGGTCCAGGGGACGGGCCGCGTCAGAGAGTTCCGGTGCCCCTTCCACGGCTGGCGTTACGCCCTCGATGGTCAGTGCACATTCATCCACTGTGAGGACGAGTTCGACCCGCGGCCCGATGACTTCAAGCGTCTGCGCGACGTTCGCTGTGAGCGCTGGGGTGGCTGGGTCTTCATCAACATGGATCCAGACGCGGAGCCGCTCCTCGATTGGCTCGATCCGCTGCCGACTGCGCTTGGGCCCTTCGAGCCAGAGAACATGCGCTTCGCCTGGCACAAGCGGACCATCCTGCCCGCCAACTGGAAGACCGCGATCGATGCCTTCATCGAGGGCTACCACACGCCTGCGACTCACCCCCAGTACATCCGGCTGGGGACCGAGGGCAAGGCGCGATCGTTGCCCTGCGAGGTGAAGGAGTACCGCTTCGCGCCCTACAACCCGACCTACGTCTATCGCAACCACTCGCGCTTCATCTTCGGGCAGCGCAAGGACGCTCCCGTCGCGGGAGCCGCGAGCCTCGGGAACCCGGAGATCATTCGCGCGAACATCGCGTACCAGCTCGAAGAGCTGAAGGCGCTGAACAACGAGTACGACCTCAAGGCCGCCGAGGAGCTCTGCTCGATGGATCTGGGCGACAAGCCCTTCTTCGAGACCTTCGGGAAGTTGCGGCGCAAGTACGCCGAGGAGGCGGGCGTAAAGACGCCTCGACTCAGCCTCGAACAGACGTCCGCGGGCCAGGGCGACTGGCACATGTTCCCGACGATGGTCAACCTGGTGGAGCCCGGCAGCATCCTCGGCTACCGATCGCTTCCCAACGGCAATGATCCCGACTCGTGCATCTACGACGTGTGGTCGCTGTACTTCTGGCCGGATGGGGGAGCGCCCGCGGTGGAGCTCGAGTTCATCGAGAACTGGAAGGACGGCGACTGGGGCGAGGTGCTGACCCAGGACTTTCGCAACATGGGAGGCGTCCAGCGAGGCATGCACTCCCGCGGCTTCGAGGGGCACTGGCTCAACAAGGATCAAGAGATGTCCGTCCACAATGCCCATCGCATTGCGGACCGATTCATCTTCGGAGTAGATGATTGAGCCGGGTCGCGCTGGTAACGGGCGGTGCGCGCGGCGTCGGGCTCGCGATCGCGAAGCGGTTGCTCGATGACGGGTTTGCGGTGTGTGTCGTCGACATCAACGACAAGGCCCTGGCCCGTCTGGAAGAGGAGGGGGACGACGTCGACGGTCGCTTCGAATGGCAGCGCGCCTCGATCGTAGATCGTGGCGAGATGGAGCGAGTCTTCACCGACCTGGTCGGTCGCCGCGGGCGCTTCGATGTCCTGGTCAACAACGCCGGCATGACGCGTGCGGGTACCCTTCTCACGCAGACCGACGAGGAGTGGGACCTGGTGGTCGACACGAACCTCAAGGGACCCTTCATCTGCAGCGCGATCGCGGCGCGCTACATGAAGCAGGGAGGAGGCGGTGCGATCGTGAACATCGGCTCGATCTCGGCCCATGGTATTCGCAGTGGGCCGCCCGCCTATGCGGCCGCCAAGGCGGGGCTGGAAGGGCTCACGCGAAACTCGGCCATCGAGCTGGGACCCGATGGGATTCGCGTGAACCTGATCGTACTGGGGACCATCGCGTCGAAGTGGCTGCTGCAACGCAAGAGCGAAGCGGAGCTGGCCGAGATTCGGCAATCCACGCTGACCGGGCGGCTCGGAGAGCCCGACGACGTGGCATCCGTCGTCTCGTTCCTGGCCTCCGAGGACGCAGGCCATGTCACGGGCCAGCTATTTTCCGTCTCTGGCGGACAGTGGCTGCCCTGATCAGCTGCTGAGTGGTCAGGAGAGAAGCGCATGAGCGAATCCAAGGGTTACGGTGCCGACTTCGAGCACGACGAGGATCCGGAGTCCTGGGTTCTCTACGAGAAGCTCGAGGGTGGGATTGCGCGCATCACGCTGAATCGCCCCCACCGCCGCAACGCGATCCTCTCACCCGACATGCACTTCGTCCTGGCCGATCGTCTGGCAGAGGCCCATGAGGACGACGCGATCAAGGTCATCGTGCTGGCTGGCTCGGGGGAGGACTTCTGCTCCGGTGATGACGTGCGACGCATGCCGGTCGAGCGGGCGGGGCTCAAAAAGGGATCGAAGCTGCCCCAGACGGCGCGCATCCAAAACGCGGTTCGCCTCGACGAGAACCTGCGAAACCTGCTCTACAGCTCGAAGACCATCATTGCCGCCTGCCAGGGCGCGGTGATCGGCGCCGGGCTGAACATCGCGCTCGCGGCCGACCTGCTCATCCTCGCCGACAATGCGTATTTCGCCCGCCCGCAGGCGCGGATCGGCTTCGCGGGCTTCAGCACGGCGATGCCCCTGGTGCTCCTCAAGATGGGGATCAACCGGGGCTACGAGGCCATGATCACGGGGCGCAAGGTGAGCGCGACCGAGCTCAAGGACTGGGGTGTCGCGAACTCCGTGGTTCCCGAAGCCGAGCTCGAGGACGAAGCGCTTCGCTACGCGAAGGGCATCGCGAGCCACTCGGCAGACGGTCTCATGATCGGCAAGCACGGACTGCAGATGTTCTGGGAGCTGATGGGCATGTCGACCTACGGCTCGTTCGTCAAGCTCGCGCACCCGCTCTTCACCAATCTCGTGTGGCGCGACGACGAATTCAACTTCTTCCGTGAGCGCAACGAGCGCGGTGCGAAGGAGGCGCTCGCCGAGCTCGAGCGGAGGTGGAAGGAGCTCGGCTTCGATTAGAAGCCATTCGAGTCATGGAGAACGCATACGCAAAGCTCGCACCGCGACGTGTGACCGAGGGGCTCGAATTTCCAGAAGGGCCGGTGGCGCTGCCCGATGGAAGCGTTCTCGTCACTGAGATTCGCGGCGGTCGCGTGACGCGAGTCGAGCCGGATGGCACTCGGACGACGTATGCCGACACTGGTGGAGGTCCGAACGGTGCGGCCTTCGGCCCGGATGGCTCTCTGTATGTCTGCAATGCGGGATGTGCCCGTTGGGCTGAACGCGATTGGCCCTATTCGGATCCCGACGCCATTCGGCTCCTGCTTCCGGCTGGGCATCTCGACGAGGAGCCCGCGCCGAGCATCCAACGCGTTCGAGCGGGGGTCGTGGAGTCTCTCTACGTCGAGTGCGGTGACCAACCGCTCAGGCGACCGAACGACATCGTCTTCGACTCGGAAGGCGGCTTCTGGTTTACGGACAGCGGGCGTGGCTCGGCTCGCAGCCGGGACCTCACGGGCGTCTACTACGCCGCAGCGGATGGCTCGCGCATCGAGGAAGTGATCCACCCGATGGAGATGCCCAATGGGATCGGGCTCAGTCCCGACGGGCAGACCCTGTACGTCGTGGAAACGCGCACCCGGCGACTCTGGGCGTGCACGCTCGCGGGTCCGGGAAGACCGAAGACCCGCCGCGGCCTGGCCACGATTCCGAGCGGCGGACCGCTCAACGTCGGCGGCTGCGACTCTCTCTGCGTCGACGCGGAGGGGAACGTGATCATCGCGACGATCGGCACCGGCGGCGTCACCGGCGTATCGCCAGATGGCGATTGCGTCGCCCACGTCCCGGTCGATGATCCCATGACGACGAATGCGTGCTTCGGGGGTCCCGACAACCGTACGCTGTTCGTGACAGCGGCCTCGACTGGCGAGCTGCTGGCCTTCGAAGACTGGCCCGTACCGGGCCTGCCGCTCGCGTTCGATGGCGGGATAGTGGGATAGCAGGGAAGCATCATGGACTTCGGCCTCGACCCGGATCAGAGCTTGCTCGCCACCAGCGTGCGCGAGGTGGTCGAGTCGCGGTATCCCGTCGCGTACGTGCGCGAAATGATCGGAGACCCGCGAGGCTTCTCCAAAGAGTTCTGGTCTGACGCAGCAGAGCTCGGCTGGCTCGGCCTCCTGGTAGCGGAGCGCTTCGGAGGTGCCGGCCTCGGCCCCCTCGAGCTCTTCGCGGTGCAGCAGGAGCTGGGCCGCGGGGTCGTTCCGGGTCCGTACCTCTCCTCCGCGGTGCTGGCTTCGACCGCACTGGGTGAGGCGGGCTCCGAGGTGCAGAGACAGAGCTGGCTACCGCGATTGGCGTCGGGAGATGCCATCGCGAGTGTCGCTCTCCAGGAGTCGCGCGGCGGCTGGGACGCTGCTGCGGTGTCACTGCCGGCTTCGCTGGAGGCGGGCGGCGGGTACCGACTGACCGGAGAGAAGTGCTTCGTCCCGGACGCGCACGTTGCGGATCTCCTCATCGTTCCGGCACGCACCGGCAATCTCGAGGCGCGCGGCAGCGAAGGCATCACGCTCTTCCTCGTGGAGACGGCAGCGTCGGGTGTGTCCGTTCGGACCATGGAGACCATCGATCCGACCCGTCGTCTGTGCGAGGTCCATCTGGACGGCGTCGCAGTCGGGACCGATGCGGTCCTGGGAGAACCGGGCGGGGGATGGCCTCTGCTCGAGACTGTGATGGACGTCGGTCGGGTCGCACTCTGCGCGGAGATGGTGGGTGGCGCGGAGCGAGCGCTCGAGATGTCGGCCGAATATGCGCGAACGCGCGAGCAGTTCAAGCGCCCGATCGGGAGCTTTCAGGCGATCCAGCACAAGTGCGCCGACATGCTGGTTCGGCTCGAGGGCGCGCGATCCATGGCCTTCGCGGCCGCGATGTCCCTCGTCGACGAGGACCCCGACGCTTCCCGCGATGCCAGCATCGCCAAGGCCTGGTGCGGTGAAGCGTACCGTTCGATCACCACCGAAGGCATCCAGATCCACGGCGGGCTGGGCTTTACCTGGGAGCTCGACATGCACCTCTTCTACAAGCGCGCGAAGGCGAGCGAGGCCTTGCTCGGCGATGCGCGCTTCCATCGCGCGCGCATCGCCGAGCGCGTTCTGGAGTCGAGCTGATGGCGCGGGTGCCGTTCGAGGCAGGCCTCGTCGTGCTGCCGGAGGGTGAACGCGACCTCCCGAAGCTGCTGGGCAACCGCTGCGGCGAGTGTGGTGCGGTCTTCCATCCGCCTCGGCCCGTATGCCTCTCGTGCCATGGACGCTCGCTCCGCGATGCCCAGCTGTCCGGCGACGGTACGCTCTACGCATGCACGCACGTTCAGATGCCGCTGCGTCCGGGTCGACGCGAGAGTCGCGACTACTGGGTCGGGCACGTCGATCTCGACGAAGGTCCGCGGGTCCAGGGGCTGCTGTCTGCGGACATCGGTGAGCCGCGAATCGGCATGCGCGTGGCTCTCGGGCTCGAAACGCTGCGAGTCGAGGACGGTGGAGACGAGATCGTCGCGCACCACTTCCGACCGGCGGGAGAGAGCGCGTGAGGATCGAGAACGTGGCCTTGCTCGCGACTGCGATGACGCGCTTCGCCGACCATCGCGACAAGACGCTCGTCGAGCTGGCAACCGAGGCGGGGCTCGGCGTTCTCGCGGAGGCGGGGATCGATCTGCGCCAGGTGGGCGAGGCGTACGTCGGCTCCATGATGGCGCCGCCGATGTACGGCGTTCGCATCATGAAGCAGCTGGGGCTCACAGGGCTTCCCGTGGTCAGCATCGAAGCGGCGTCCGCGTCGGGGTTGGTGGCGCTTCGAGAAGCCACCTTTGCGGTGGCGAGCGGCCGCTGCGACGTCGCGCTCGCGCTGGCCTACGAGCACGCGATGGCGCGGCTGCCGGGCAGCGGGGGCATCGTGCCGGGATACGAGAGCCTGATGGCCTCGCCGGCTTCGTTTGCGCTATGGGCGAGTCGGCGCGCGCACGAGCGCGGAACCCGACCAGAGCATCTGGCGGCGCTGGCCGCGAAGAATTGGAATGCCGCGCGGCTGAACCCACTCGCCTACCACCAGGCCGACCACGCCGTGACGCCCGAGGAGGTTCTGGCCTCGAAGATGGTGTCGACGCCGCTCACCCAGATGATGGGAGCACCGATGGGAGGCGGAGCGGCGGCGGTGCTGGTGGCTCGCGAAGACGTGGTACGCCGACTCCGGCCGGGGCACCCGATCGTGAAGCTGCTCGCCACGGCACTGGTGACCGAGTCCTACGAGCCGGAATGGATCGCGGTCGGGCCCAGCGTTGGCCC
>JARRLD010000122.1:0-17270 GCA_037387345.1 Gemmatimonadota bacterium | reverse complement strand
GTGCTCGTCCTCGAACGCCTCCTCCGGCGAATAGATCACGCCCACGGGAAGGCCCGCCCGCTGAGCGCCGAGGAAGAACTCCTGGGCGCCCACGCGGCTTGCGATCAGGGTCAAGGCGGCGCGCCCGGCGCCGAAGATGGCGGTGATCTCGTCGTCGCTGCCGATCTTCGACAGGTCGATGTCGGCTTTCTGGGCGCCCATCTCCAGGAAGATGGCCTCGGGCAGCTCGGACTCGAGGCCCAGTTCCCGCAGCCAGCGCAGCAGATTCTCGTACTCCTTCGGCGTGCGGGGCGGAACTCCGGTGTTGACGTAACGGCCGTCCGCACAGCGCTGCTGGGAGGGCATCGACGGCCCCTCGCTGGCGTGCCGTCCGGTCTGGCGCTTCACCGTGCCCTTGGCGATCAGCCAGTTGTAGGACGCCATCTCGGTGGTCACGTTCGCCGCGGCGTGCATCGACACGTCGATTCGCTGGCCCCGTCCGCCGAGCTCCCGGTGGACCAACGCGGTCAGCGCCGAGAGTGCGGCGTAGTGACAGCCGATGGCGTAGCCATGGCCGCCGCCGCCACGGATGGGCGGCAGCTCGTGATCGTCGTAGCCGCAGTTCCAGGCGGGGCCCCCGCCGGCGAGGATCGTCAGGTCCGTGGCGCGCTCGCCGCTGCGTGGTCCGCTCGGCCCGAAGGGCGTCAGCGACACGTGGACGAGGCGCGGCAGGGCGTGCGTGAGCACGGCGTCGTCGAGACCGCGAGCGGCGAGCACGCGGGGATCCTCGGCCTCGAGCAGCACGTCCGCCCGGGCGATGAGCGCCAGCAGGGCGTCCCGTCCCGCGGGACGGGTCCAGTCGAGGGCGATCCCGCGCTTGCTGGTGTTGTAGTGCCACCAGGTGAGGCTCCGCTCGGGATCGGGCACGCCGTTCACGAAGGGCTCGTGGGTCCGGGTCGGTGAGCCGCCCACGGGCTCCACCACCACCACGTCGGCACCCATGTCGCCGAGGAGCTTGCCCGCGAGGGCAGAGCGCTCGTGGGCGAGTTCGACCACACGTATCCCCTGCAACGCGCTCATACCACGCCCTCCTCGCGCAGGGCGGCGACTTCGCCCGCGCTTAGGCCCAGCACGCTCGTGAGAACCTCTTCGGTGTGTTCGCCAATGCAGGGGGCGCCCCGGGTGATCGTGTGCGGCGTCTCCGAAAAGCGCACCGGCAGACCATCCACGCGGACATCGCCCATCTTCGCGTGGTGCACGGTCGGCCAGAGGTCGAACTCCGCCGTCGCCGGGTCGCGTTCGATGCGCTCCTCTGGCTTCTGCACCGCAGCCGCAGGGACACCCGCCGCCTGGAATGTGCGCTGGAGCTCGAACTTATCGCGGCTGCGGCACCAGGCCTCGAGCTGCTCGTCCAGGGCGTCCTGGTCGGCGATGCGCCCGTCGAGGGTCGCCCACCCCTGCTTGCGGGCCCAGTCCTCGTCGATCACCGACACGCAGCCCAGCCAGTCGGCGTCGTCGCGGCAGGCGATCGAGACCCATTCGTCGTCCCCGGACGCGCGGTAGATGCCGTGGGGCGCCATGCGCGGCCATTCGCTGCGGTTGCCGTTGGGCTGGCCGGGACGCCGCACAGGGCGCCCGTTCACGGTGTAGTCGAGCAGGGCGGGGCCATTCAGCGTGAGGCCCGCTTCGCAGCAGGCCATGTCCACCCACTGACCCTCTCCGGTCCGCTTGCGGTGCAGGAGGGCCAGCAGCACCGCCATCGCCATGTAGAAGCCGCCCGTGTGGTCCATGTAGCTGAAGCCCCAGCCGGCAGGCTCGTGGTCCGGCAGGCCGGACGTGAACGTGAGGCCGCAGAGCGCCTGGACGATGGGTCCCCACGTCTTGAAATTCACATAGGGACCGGTGTGGCCGAAGCCGCAGTTCGAGACGTAGATGATGTCCGGGCGCAGCTCCTTGAGCCGCTCGTAGCCGAAGCCCCAGCGCTCGAGGACGCCCGCCGCGAAGTTCTCCGTCACCACGTCCGAGCGTTCGACGATGCCGGCGAGCAGCTCCTTGCCCCGCTCCGTGCGCAGGTTGAGGGTGATGCCCCGCTTGCCCACGTTGTGATTGTTGAACCCGCCGCCGAAGTCGGGCCCGCGGCGGTCGTCCACGAAGGGCGGAACCCGCCGGAGGATGTCCCAACCGCCCTGGTTCGTCGGGTCCTCGATGCGGATCACCTCAGCACCGAAAGCGGCGAGCCACTTGGTTGCGCCTGCGCCGGCAAGCTGGCCGGTGAAGTCGCAGATGCGGATGCCGGCGAGGGCCTGGGCCACGGGGTCTTCCGTCTGCTCGCTCATCGGAGGATCTCCCATTGGGGAATCTGCAGGGTTTCGCCGCTTTCCGGGTCGGTGGCCGCCTCGAACACCACCCGGACCCGATCCCCGATGCGCACCTCCCCGGGGTCGGTCCCGACCACGTTCCCCGTGACGAGGAGGCCGGGAGCGTCCGCTACGGAGACGAGGACGATGGCGTAGGGAACCCGATCCTGGAGTACAGGATGAACGGGATGGTGCGCCACCGCGACACTCTCGATGCAGCCGTTCCCGACGCTTTCGAAGCCGCCGAAGTCCTGGCCCTGGCAGTCCTCGCATACGTCCTCGGGCGGGTGCTGGACGTGTCCGCAGCTGCAACAGCGCTGCAGCGTGAGCGCGCCGGACGTGAAGAAGGCGCGGTTCGAGTCGTCCAGGTCGGGGACCGCCCAGCCTTCGCCGAGAACGCGGCTCATGTCGCTGCTCCCACCAGCAGGGCGCTTCCGGGGGCGTACCCGGGTCCCCCGACGACCAGGGCCCGCTCGACGTTCTTGACCTGACAGGTGGACTCTCCGCGGATCTGTCGCACCGACTCGTTGATCATCTCGAAGCCGTGAATGTAGGCCTCGCCGATGTTTCCCCCACTAGTATTGAACGGGAGTTTCGCATCGGGACCGATCAGTGCACCTTCAGAGACGAACTTCTCGACGTTGTCGGGCGATGCGAACCCCATCTCGCAGAGGGCGATCAGCACGGGCCCCGTGAAGTTCTCGTAGAACTGAGCGACGTCCACGTCCTCGGGCCGAAGCCCGGCGTCGTTCCACAGGTGATCGGCTACCTGGCGGTAGTGGGAGGAGGCCAGGTTGTCCGGAGTGAAGACGCCGAATGCGGGACCGATCCCCTGGGCGGCGGCGAGGATGGAGGCCGCAGGATTGGGCAGGTCCCTGGCCCGTTCGGACGAGGTCACGACGCAGGCGGCTGCGCCGTCGTTCTCGGGGCAACAGTCGTAGAGGTGGAATGGCGTGACGATCCAGCGCGACGCGTGGTAGTCCTCCCGCGTGAGAGGCTTTCCGTAGCGGAGCGCCCGGGGGTTCCGCTGGGCATTCGCGTAGCACGCGAGGGCGATCTCGCACAGCGCCTCCTGGGAGATGCCGTGGTCGTGCATGAAGCGCGCCGTCCGCAGGGCGCACTGCTGGGCGGGCGTCAGCAGGCCGTAGGTCCCGTTCCAGGCGAACGGGCCGCTCATGTACGGTCCATCGCCGCCGCCGATTGCGGGCCCCGCGAGGCCGAAGCGGCCGTACTGACCTTGTGCGAGCGCTCGGAAGACCACGACGTGGTGGGCGTATCCGGCGCTCACTGCAGCGTCGGCCAGCTGAACCGCCGCGGCCACGCTGTTGCCTCCACCGGGCCAGGTCGTCGCCGCCCAGCGCAGCTCACGCAGGCCCAGGGCCCGTGCGAGCCGGGTGGGAAGGTTTCGCTGGTCCGTGTAGGAGACGAATCCGTCGACCTCAGCGAGTTCGAGGCCGGCATCCTCCACCGCGCGCTGGATGGCGATGCACGCCAGCTGGAACTCCGTGTGGGGAGACTTCCCCCAGGCGTAGTAGGCCGACTCCCCGATCCCGCAGATTGCGGACGCGCCGTGCATCGCGGGTTCTCCTATCCGGGGCTCCGCATGAACTTCGGACCCTACCGAGACCAGCGGTCTCGGATTCTCGCAGCAACGAGCGGGCCTCGCAAGCGGCCGGTTGAGCTATTCTCGCCGCCATGACGCGAGCCGACGCCGTCGAGAAATCCGGAGGCCGCGCCGCCTGGGAACAGCGGTCTCTCGCCCGCGTTGGTGGACGGGCACTGCAGCGCAGCCGCAAGATCATCGGTGCGGCTCGCGAGCTCGTGGAGGAAGGTGGCCTCGAGGCCGTCACGTTGCGGCCCATCCTGGAGCGGTCAGGGCTCTCGCGACGCGCCTTCTACGAGCGCTTCGACGGAATGGACGACGTACTACTCGCGTTGTTCGAGGAAACGATGGCCCGGGGAGCAGACGGGCTCGCCCGGCGCCTCGCGAAGGTCGAGGGGGCTCCCGCGAAGATCGAGGCACTGGTGCGCGGCATGGCTTCGAGCGCGCAGAGCCGGTCGAGGAGTCGGATCTACATCCTGGCCATGTCCAGCGAGCACGCGCGGCTGGCGGAGCAGCGCCCCGCCGAGCTGCGGGAGGCGACGCGACCCATGAACCGCCTGATGGCCGAGGTCCTCGAAGAGGGCATGAAGGAGGGCACGATTCGCCGGGCCGATTCGGAGGGTCTGGCGGAGATGTTGCACGCCCTGGTGGCTTCGGAGGTGCACCGGAACCTCCACCTCGACCGGCCGAGCAAGCGCTGGCTCGACGAGCTCTGCGATTTCTGCCTCCACGGGATCGGCGCCCGCTGACCGGCCTCCGGGGCCCGAGCGCTTCCAGCCGCGGCGAGAGGCCCCGGCCCGGTGCGGGCGGTCCGGACTTTCCTGCCCGACTATTATACAATATTTGCTCATCTGTCCGATGCCGGCCCGGCGGCCACGGAGGAGCGCCGATGGATTTCTCGATGGACGATCTGGTCCTCGTCTCGGTCGACGACCACATGGTCGAGCCGCCCGACATGTTCGAACGGCACGTTCCCGCGAAGTGGCGCGACCGCGCGCCGCGCGTCGAGGAACGCAACGGCGCCGAGGTGTGGGTCTTCGAGGACAAGGTGACTCCGAACATCGGCATCGCCGCGACCGTCGGGCGGCCCCGGGAGGAGCTGGGCCTGGAGCCGAACCGCTTCGAGCAGATGCGTCCGGGCTGCTACGACGTCGACGAACGTGTCCGTGACATGAACGCCAACGGCACCTTCGCGTCCCTCTGCTTCCCGACGGTTCCAGGGATCCACGGCTCGATGTTCACGAACGTCGAGGATCGCGAGTGCGGCCTGGTCATGCTCCGGGCCTACAACGACTGGCACTTCGAGGACTGGTGTGGAGCCCATCCCACCCGTTTCATCCCGCTCGCCCTCGTTCCCTACTGGGATCCGAAGCTTGCGGCGGAGGAGGTGCGGCGGATGGCTCGCAGGGGCTGCCGCGTCTTCGACTTCTGCCAGAACGTCGCGGCGATGGGGTTCCCGAGCTTCCACGACTCCCACTGGGACCCTTTCTACAGTGCGGTCTGCGACGAGGGGGGTGTCCTCGCCGTTCATCTCGGCACCAGCGGAAAGCCGATGTTCAACTCCCTGGACGCTCCCTTCAGCGGCTACCTGGCCCAGGTGAACATCGACATGGCGAGCTTCGCATCCGACGTGATCTTCTCGCCTGTCCTCCAGCGCTTTCCGCTGATGATCGCCATGTCCGAGGGCGGCATCGGCTGGATTCCGTACTTCCTCGAGCGCTGCAAGTGGATCAACGAGCGCCACAGCATCTGGGCCCACGACGATCTCGGTGGGAAGACGGTCCTCGAGGTGTTCCACGAGCACTTCCTGAGCTGCTTCATCGACGACCCCTGCGGCATCGAGATGCGCGACAAGATCGGGATCGACTGCATCAGCTGGGAGTGCGACTACCCGCACTCGGACTGCACGTGGCCCGAGTCGCCGGAGTTCGTTGCCGACCAACTCGGAGGCTTGACCCGGGAGGAGGTCGACAAGATCACGCACCAGAACGCGCTGCGCTTCTTCGGCTCGGACATCCTGGAGAAGGTGGGTCCCGAGAACGCGACTGTAGGGGCGCTGCGGGCACAGGCCGAGGGCATGGACCTCTCCGCGCCCAGCCCCGAGGGCATGACGGGGCCTCCCAAGGAGAAAAGGCAGCTCAAGGTGAGCGACCTCATGTATCAGATCCAGAGCACTCTGTAGCCACGCCGACGGGGTGGCATGGACGCTCTCTCACGGCTCGTGGCCCGAGACGAGATCCGCCAGCTGGCGTCGCGGTACGCCCTGGCGATCGACACCCGGGATCTGGACGCCCTGGTCGGGCTCTTCGTCCCCGACGTCGATTGCGGGCGCTGGGGTCGGGGGCGGAGCGCCCTGCGCGAGAGCTTCGAGAGCCAGCTGCGCGAGGTCGGTCCTACCGTGATGCTGGTGGCCAACCACGTGATCGACTTCCACGACGACGACCGCGCGCACGGTGTGGTCTACGGCGTCGCCGAAGCGTCGAGGCCGGAGGGCTTCGTGCGGCAGGCGATCCAGTACCACGACGACTACGAGCGTCGGAGCGAGACGTGGCTCTTTGTACGCCGGAAGCACCTCCTCTGGTACGGGGTCGTTCTGCCGTACGACCCCATGGCGCAGGCGCCCGCGGAGTGGCCGACGCGCCAGGTCGGACGCGGCACGGTGCCCGAGTGCTGGGAGAGCTGGCGCCGCTTCCACCAGGCGGAGGACACATGAGCGCTGGCGGGCTCGGGATCGGGGACGTGGACTCCGTGTCGAAGGACCCGAGGACCTTCTGCAGCGGCAGGGGATTTCGCATCAAGGACGAGACTCGAACGGGGGGAGGAGGGGGGCTGCCCGGGATTCCCCCTTCCATCCTGGGCATGGATCCTCCCGACCACACGCGATACCGGAACGTGGTGAGCAGCTTCTTCACGCCGCGTGCCATAGCGCGGCTCGAGGGCCGGGTCCGAGAGATCGCCCGCGAGTCAGTCGACGCGATCGTGCCCGGCGAAGTCATGGATTTCGTCGAGATCGTGTCCGCGCCGCTGCCGGTGCTCGTGATCGCCGAGATGCTCGGTGTGCCGACCTCCGAGCAGCAGCAGTTCAGGGACTGGTCCGACGACTTGATCAAGGCGAACGACGGCGATCTGGAGGCCGTCGCTCGGGTAGGGGAACTCTTCGCCTACATGATCGGCCAGGCCATGGACCGGCGCCGCTCGCCCTGCGGCGATCTCCTGTCCGTCGTCGCAACAGGAGAGCCCAACGGTCGGCTGCTCGAAGAACCCGAGCTCGGCATCTTCGGCATGACGCTCCTCGGCGCAGGAAACGAGACGACCCGGAATCTCATCTCGGGCGGCGCCGAGAGCCTCATGGCCCACGCGGATCAGCGCGCCGCGCTGGCCCGGGATCCTTCCCTCATTCCGACGGCGGTGGAGGAGATGGTGCGCTGGGTCTCGCCGATCAAGGCGTTCGCCCGCACCGCCACGCGCGACACGGAGATCCGGAGTCAGAAGATCGCGAAGGACGACTACATCGTCCTCTGCTATTCATCGGCGAACCGCGACGAGGAGGTCTACGGAGCCACCGCCGAGGCCTTCGACATCCACCGGTCGGGAGCAGCCCCGCATCTCGGCTTCGGACTGGGCCAGCACATCTGCCTCGGCGCGCATCTGGCGCGACTCGAGGCGCGGATCATCTTCGAGGAACTGCTGCTGCGTTACCCCGATTTCGAGCTGGCCGGGGAGGTCACGCGCCTTCGGTCGACGCTCATCAATGGGATCGAGCGAATGCCGGTCGTGTTCAACGCATGAGCGACACCTCGAATCGGACCGCGATGCACCGAGGGGACATCTCACCATGAAGGCAGCGATTCTCCGGGAACTCAACAAGGACCTCGAAGTCCGTGCGGACGTAGGGCTGGCGGACGTCCAGCCAGGCCAGGCCCGGGTCAAGATCGTCTCGAGCGGCGTGTGTCACTCGGATCTCTCCATCCAGAACGGCACGCTTCCGTCTCCGTTGCCCGCGATCCTGGGCCACGAAGGGGCCGGGATCGTCCAGGAGGTGGGAGAAGGGGTCTACGACCTCGAGGCAGGTGACCATGTCATCCTCTCCTTCACTCCTGCGTGCATGCAGTGCCCGCCCTGCCTGCGCGGTCAGTCGTATCTCTGCGCATCGCTGGCGCCGATGCTGGCGCCGCGTTTCGTGGTCGACAGCCAGCCGGTCATGGGCATGGGCGGCTGCGGCACCTTCGCCGAGGAGCTGATCGTTCCGACCACCGCCGTCGTGAAGGTCGGGAACGACATACCGCTCGAGACGGCATCGCTGATCGGATGCGGCGTCACGACCGGTGTAGGGGCGGCGCTCAACACCGCAGGCGTCGAGCCCGGGTCCTCGGTCGTGGTGTTTGGCGCTGGCGGTGTAGGCATCGCGGCCATCCAGGGTGCGCGGATCGCTGGCGCCGCCGAGATCCTGGCAGTCGACCTGGTTCCCTCCAAGCTCGAAGCGGCGACCCGCTTCGGCGCGACGCACACCTGCACGCCGGATGCCCTGGAGCAACTCAAGACGGAGATCACGGCAGGGGAGGGCTTCGACTACGCCCTCGAGTGCATCGGGAACCCCACCACGATCCGCGCCACCTTCGACGCAACGCGCCGCGGCGGCACCGCGGTCGTCGTCGGCGCGGGTCGCGTCGATCACAAGATCGAGTTCAACGCCTTCGAGCTGTTCTTCGCCGACAAGATCCTGCGCGGCTCGATGTACGGCAGCGCCAACGTCCGCAACTTCATGCCCAAGCTGTGTCGACTCTGGAAGGCCGGCAAGCTGGACCTCGAGGGAATGGTCACGCGCCGGATCCAGCTCGAGGAGGTCAACGACGCGTTCCGGGCGATGCAGGAGGGAGAGGTCATCCGTTCGGTGATCGACTTCAGCTGAAGCCCCAGACGGGTCGTCAGGAGTCGCTCTCGGTCACCTCTCGGGGCTTCTTCTTCGCCTTCAGCATTTCCCCCAGATGTCGCTGGAAGTCGCGGTGGCCGCTGACGACGGCGACGAGGTCGTTCGAGATCTGCTGGTGCATCCGCATTCCCATCAGCTCCCAGGCGCGCCGTATGCCGGTCTTGGCAGCGACGAGGGTCGAACCCGGGGCCCGTGCGATGCGCGCCGCAAGGTCCTCCGTCGTCTTCTCCAGGTCCTCCCGGGGTACGACGTGATTGACGAGGCCTGCCGCGAGCGCCTCCTGCGCACTCAGGGTCTGGGAGGTGAGGAGATACTCGGCGGCGCGTTTCCAGTTCATGAAGAGCCAGGGCTCGAGCATCGTCTCGGCCCCGGGAAGGCCCATGGCCTGCACCAGTGGCATCTGAAAGTATGCGTCTTCGGAGACGATCGTCAGGTCCGGCAGCAGTGCCCAGTAGGAACCGCCGCCCAGCGCATAGCCATGGACCTGGGCGATGGTCGGCTTCGGGAACTCCCAGAGCGTGAGCATGGGGGTGAGGAAGAGCTCGGTCTGCCCCTCCCAGACGGTTCCCTTGGCCTCGAGGTTGGCATGGAACTCGGGGTAGTCACCCGTCGGAATGTGGCCGGAGCAGAAACCCTTTCCGGCGCTCTTCAGGATCACGACCTTCACGTCGTGGTGCCGTCGCGCCTCGCGCAAGGCGTCGTCCACACCCCAGACCATCTCGGAGCTCTGCGCGTTCGCACGCTGGGGGTCGTCGAGGATGATCCTCGCGATGGGTCCGTCGGTCTGGTAGCGGACGTAGGGGCCGAAACCGGTCTCTTTCATGGATGACTCCCGAGGGTCCGGGTCGCGTCGGGTCCGAATCCGCTCATCGGGGCCAGCGGGGTTCCCGCTTCTCGGTGAACGCCTTCCATGCTTCGATGCACTCCGGGCTGGCGAGACTGTCCTGATACATGCCCATGTCCAGCTCGGGAAGCTGGGCGTTGAAGTCCCGCTTCGCCAGCGTCCGTGCCCGGGGCCCTGTCATGCGGATCTCGGCGATGGTCTTGTCGACTGCGGCGTCGAGCTCCTCGTCCGGCACGACCTCCCCGATCAGACCCATGTCGAGTGCCTCCGCGGCACTGAAGTAACGCCCCGTGAAGGCGAGACGTTTGGCTTGGGCCATGCCGACACGCGTGGCGAGGCGGCCCATCACCCACGGATCGGCGACGCCGCGCAGCAGCTCCGGGACGCGGAAGCGGGCGCTCTCGCATGCGATGGAGAGGTCGCCCATCAAGGTCATGACGAGCCCCCCGCCCTGGCACATCCCGTTGATCCGGGCCAGGACGAGCTTGGGACAGCGCTCGATCTGGACGAAAGGGGTGACATCCAGCATGTCCGTGAAGGCATCGAAGTGGGTGGCGCCTTCGTGCTGGCCGCCCATGTCTCCGCCAACACAGAAGATGTCCCCGGTGCCGGTCAGGACGAGGACGTCGACGTCGGCGTACTGCTCCGCCAGCCGGCAGGCGCGTTTCACACCGTGATACATCTCGACGGTCATCGCGTTCTTGCGCTCGGGCCGGTCGATGCGCACGCGGAGGACACCATCCTCCCGCGTTCCGTGGAGATGCTTTGACTTGAGATCGACCTTCTTGGCGGACATTGGTGTCCCTCCTGGCCTCCACCGCGGGTGGGGAACTCAACGCAGCTCGAAGATCTCGTAGTGTACGGTCCCCGCGCTGACCTTCCCCTTGCCGACCGCTGCCACACGGTTCAACCAGGCGTAGCGCTCGTCGCTCGTCTCGAAGCGCATCATCGCGAGGATCGGATGGTCGCCGCGTTCCGGATCGAGGTGTCCCCCGTACGCGACGTAGACCAGCGCGCCGTCCTCGGTCTCGAGCGTCATGCGCACGTCGAGCTCCACCACGCCGTCTGGGCGGACCAGGGCCCAGTCCGCGGCCGCCGTGCCTCGCAGTCGGGCCGAGAACCGTTCGCCTTCGAAGCGCGCAGCCGTCACCTCGCCGATCGTTCGCTGCCCGCTGGGTGTGCCACCGATGGCCAGGACGTTGCCTACCTCGACTTCGGCCTGCGCGAGCGGGATCACTTCAAGCACGTTTCTGGTCCTCCAGCCGTGCGCGGAGGCTCTGGGCCGCCTCGAGCTCCGCTGTCCAGTCACGACTCTCGAGCTGATGCTTGAGCCTCTGGAGCGCCGCTGCCGTGTAGGCGCCGTCGAAGGCCCGATGATCCCAGGTCAGGGCGAGCACGCCGATGGGGCGCACTGCGACGTCGTAGCCGCCGCCCTCCCGCGCGATCGCCACCGGCTTCGGGAGCACTCCGTCCGTGGAGAGGATCGCGACCTGGGGATGATTGATGATGGCACCGGTGAAGAGCGTCCCGTAGCCACCCGCGTTCGTGATCGTGAACGTGCCCCCCGCGACCTCGTTGACATCCAGCTTTCCGGCCTTCGCGCGGCCGGAAAGGTCTTCGATGGCACTCGACAGCTGGAGCAGATCCATGTCTGCGGCACCCCTGATGACCGGCACGATCAGGCCCTCGAAGTCGAGGTCGACGGCGATCCCGAGGTTGAGCCGCGTGTACACGTGGAGCTCGCGTTCCTCCACCGACGCGTTGAGGCGCGGGAAGTCTTCCACGGTGGCGGCGAGTGAGCGGGCTACGAACGGTAGGTACGAGAGCTTGAGCCCCGCGCTACGGCCACTTGCCCGGGCCGCGTCCACGGCCGAGTAGTCCACCTCGATGGCCATCAGCGTGTGCGCCGCCGCGGCCTTCGAGGCCCTCATGTGCTTCGCAATGCGTCGGCGGATGGCGGAGAGCCGAATCACGTCGGCCGGGCCGCGAAGGTCCTCTCTCGCGTCTCCACTCATTGGATCGTCGCGATCAGTTCGCCGACCGGGTAGATCTCGCCTTCCTCGCCGATGTGGCGAATCACACCCCCGCAAGGTGCCTCGATGTCCATCTCCACCTTGTCGGTCTCGAGCCGGTAGATCACGTCGCCCGCTTCGACCCGCGCGCCGTCTGCGGCGACCCATTCGACGAGGGTGCCTTCCATCACGGCGTCGCCCGGCTTGGGGATGCGGATCTCGGTCACCCGGCGAGGTCACGCGCGGCCCGGACGATGGCGCTGGGCCCGGGGGTGTGTGCGGCCACGAGGCTCTCGGCTCGTGGTACGGGCGTGAAGGCGCCGGCCACACGCCGGATCGGCGCCGAGAGGGAGCCGAAGCAGCGCTCGCCTACCAGAGCGGCGATCTCGGCGCCGAAGCCGCCGAAGCTGCAGGCGCTGTGGGCGACGATCAGCCGCTTCGTCTTCGAGACGGAGGCTTCGATGGTGGCGAGGTCGAGGGGGACGAGGCTGCGCAGGTCGACGACCTCGAGGGAGAGACCTTCCTCTTCGAGCTTTCCGGCGGCCTGGAGCGCCGCGTGCACCATCGCTCCCCAGGTGACGACGCTGACGTCCGAGCCCTCGCGCTTCACGTCGGCGACTCCGAGCGGAACCTGGTACGCCGCCTCGGGAACCGGCCCGCGCTGCTTGCGGGCCAGAAGCAGCGACATGTTCTCGATGAAGACGCACGGGTCGTCGTCGTCGATGCAGGCGGTGAGCAGTCCCTTGGCGTCAGCGGGGGTGCTGGGACACACCACCTTCAGACCTGGTGTGTGCGTCAGCCACGCCTCTAGCGACTGCGAGTGCTGGGCGCCGGAGTAGGAGCCTTCGACGGTGCGCAGCGTCAGCGGGACGCTGGAGCGCCCGCCCGACATGAAGCGAAGCTTCGCGGCGTGATTGGCGAGCTGGTCGAGGCAGACCCCCAGGAAGTCGAAGAACATCAGCTCGGCCACGGGTCGCAGGCCGGCCAGGGCTGCGCCGGTAGCGGCCCCGACGATCGCTTGTTCCGCGATGGGCGTCGCGCGCACGCGGTCGCTGCCGTGGCGCGTCGAGAGACCGGCCGTGCAGGTGAACAGGCCGCCCATCGGGTCGGCGATGTCCTCGCCGAAGAGCACCACCCTCTCGTCGCGCTCGAGTGCCTGGTCGAGGGCCTGGTTGATGGCCTCTGCCATGCTGAGATCCTTCTCGGCGCCTTCGGGCGCGGGCACGGGCTGGCGGTCGGCGGGTGCCAGGCAGCCGGGGTCGCTGCGGTCGGCATAGACATCGGCGTAGAGCCCACCGATCTCGGGAGGCGCGGCGTCGCGAGCGGCGCCGATCGCCGCGTCGACCTCGGCGTCGATCTGGCCATCGAGGGCATCGAGGTCCGCCTCGGGAATGCCGGCCTGGACGAGTCTCTCCCGGAGCCTGCCGACGGGCTCGTTGGCGCGAGCGCGCTCGAGCGCGTCCCCGTCGACGTAGCCGCAGGGGTCTCCGAAGTAATGGCCGTTCAGCCGGAAGGCCACAGCCTCGAGGAAGGTCGGTCCCCCGCCGCTGCGGGCCCGATCCACGGCCGCTCGCGCTGCTTCGTATACCGCCTCCGCATCCGTTCCGTCGACCGTGACACCGGTCATGCCGTAGGCCGCGGCTCGATCGGAGAGCCGCTCGGTCTTCGTGTATTCGGCGACCGGAGTGCCTTCTCCGAAGAGGTTGTTCTGGCACAGGAAGACTACCGGGAGCTGCCAGAGCGCAGCGAGGTTCATCGCCTCGTGGACCGCACCGATGCTGGTCGCGCCGTCGCCGAAGGAGACGACGGTGACGCGTCCATCCTTCGTCAGCTGCGACGCCAGGCCCAGCCCGTTGGCGATGGGAGCGCCGGCGCCGACGATCCCAGTGGCTCCCATCAGCCCGACCTCGGGTGCGCAGATGCCCATGGCGCCGCCCTTGCCTCCGTTCGTGCCACTGGCCTTGCCCAGGAGCTCGGCCCCGAGTGCCTCGAGGGGAACGCCTTTGGCGATGGCGTCTCCCGCACAGCGGTAGGTGGTCCACATGCGATCGTCGGGCTCGAGCGCGGCGCACACACCGGCCGAGATCGCCTCCTGACCCTCTACGGGCCAGTAGTTGAAGCGGAGCTCGCCCGACGCGAGGCCACGACGAATCCGATCGTCGAAGGCTCGGATCCGGCGCGTGGTCGTGTAGAGGCTTCGCAGGAGCTCGATCGCGGCGCCCATCGCACCTCCCTGGACCGCGGCGGAAGCCGCGGTACAATTAGACACCAGTTGTATCACGGACCAGCCGGAGCTGGCAACTTCGCCCCCAACGGGTATCGACGGGATTCGGGAGGCTTTCTGGGACGCGACCACCTCTACCGTCCCTCCAGCGTGGAGGCCCGGCTCGACCGCCTGGAGAGCCTGGACGAGATCCGGCAGCTTCCCCACCGGTACGCGCTCGCGGTCGACTCGCGTGACATCGACGCCCTCGTCGAGCTCTTCGTCGAAGACGTTCAGCTCGGCGGCGGCGAGAGGGGACGGACCGCGCTGCGCGCCTGGTTCATCGAGTCGCTGAGCCGGATCGGCACGAGCATCCATCTGGTGGCCAACCACGTGATCGACTTCCAGGACGCCAACCACGCCACCGGCGTCGTCACCTGCCGGGACGAGGTCGACCGTAGAACCGACTGGGGTATCGGCTACGTGCAGTACTGGGACACCTACGAACGGCGGGGCGGGCCCTGGTACTTCGCTCGGCGCCGCTTCAATCGCTGGTACATGGTGGATGCCTTGACCCGACCGAGCCACGGAGCGGGGCTCGGCGACGACGGCCTCTCGACCGGACAGCTTCCCGACGCCTGGCCGAGCTGGTCTCGCTTCTGGGAGAGTCTGGCGAAGCAGGCCCGTTGACTGCTGGTTGGGATCATCCGGTGGTAGCAGCCTGATCGACCGAGGAGTGAGTACGATGAACGACGACCGCTTGATCCGCGTGGACATGACGAACCAGACGGTGACTATCGATCCCTTCCCGGAGAAGTGGACGCTGCTCGGCGGCCGCGCACTCACGGCGCGGATCCTCCTCGAGGAATGTGATCCCACGTGCGACCCGCTGGGTGCCGACAACGTGCTCGTCCTGGCGCCCGGCGTGCTGGCCGGCACGGCGGCGCCGACCTCGGGTCGCATCTCGGTCGGCGCCAAGAGCCCGCTCACGAACGGCATCAAGGAGGCCAACGCGGGCGGCAACCCGGGCCAGGACATGATGAGGATCGGCTACCGCGCCATCGTGGTGACGGGCAAGCCCTCGGACTCCGACAAGCGCTGGGCCCTGGACGTCACCAAGGACGGCGCCTCGCTCCGGGAGGTGCCCGACTGCAAGGGCCTCTGGAACTACGCACTCATCGACCACCTTTCGGAGAGCTACTCGGAGACCGCGTCCTTCATCTCGATCGGCCCTGCGGGCGAGCTGCAGCTCAAGGGGGCGTCCGTCGCCTGCACCGATTCGGAGCGAGAGCGCCATCCGGCCCGGCACGCGGCCCGCGGTGGCCTCGGCGCCGTGATGGGCTCCAAGGGGCTCAAGTACGTGTCCGTCGAAGCGGGCAAGGCGAAGGCCCGGGTCGGTAGCGACAGGAAGGCGTGGGCCGCCATCTGCAAGCAGGCGTCGAAGGACTACCTAGCGGGTCCGCAGCTCATGAAGACCGGAACCAGCACCACGGTTCCGATGGCGCAGGTGCTCCACACCTTTCCGTACAAGAACCGGGTGGAGGGCCAGTCGCCGGACGCCGAGACGCTCGACGGGCACCGCATCCTCGAGAGCTTCGAGGAGCGGGGCGGCGGCATGCACAACTGCATGACGGGCTGCATCGTCAAGTGCAGCAACGTCGTACACGACGCCGAGGGCAACTACAAGACCTCCGCCCTCGAGTTCGAGACGCTCACCCTTCTCGGATCCAACTGCGCGATCCAGAGCTGGGAAGACGTCGCCGACCTCGACCGACTCTGCGACGAAGTCGGCCTCGACACCATCGAGACGGGCGCCGCCATCGCGATCTACATGGACTCGGGCGGCATGGAGTTCGGCGACGCCGAAGGGGCGAAAGGGATCCTGAAGGAGATCGCCGAGGGCACGGAGCTCGGCCGCATGATAGGCAACGGCGCCCTCGAGACCGGCAAGCGGCGCAAGCACCACCGCATCCCGACCGTCCGCGGCCAGGCGATTCCCGCCTGGGATCCCCGCCCCCTGAAGGCCACCGGGGTGACCTATCTGACGAGCGCTCAGGGCGCAGACCACACGGCCGGCCTCGTCGTGAACCCGGGCCTGGCTGCCGAGCAGCTGCCGCAGGCGAGCCAGGACAGCCAGCTCCTGAACGCCATCGTCGACGCATCGGGCTTCTGCATGTTCCTCATGCTGAACGCCGACACGATCCGTCGCTTCTACAGCGCGTACTTCGGACGGGAGTTCAGCCGGGAGGAGTTCTACGACCTGGGCTGGCAGATCCTCGAGGACGAGTGGGAGTTCAACAAGCGCGCCGGCTGGAAACGCGAGGAAGACGTCATGCCCGCGTGCATGGAGGAGGACAAGATCGGGCCTCTGCAGGTCTCCTTCGACGTCCCCCACGAGATCGTCCAGAAGGCCTACGAGAAGATCGGGAGCAGGGATTCGTTCTGGGAGGCGGAGTCGTCTGCTTGACGTCGATCGGGTGATCCCGCTCAGCCCATGGCGGCGCCGGCGCAGACGCGGATCTCCTGGCCGGTGATCCCACTGGCGTCGTCGGAGCAGAGGAACATCACGGTCTTCGTGACCTCGCCGGGCTCCACCGCGCGCCCCAGCGCGGCCTCGCGCCCGAACTCCTCCTCGACGATCCGGACGTCCACGCCGCGCTCGCCGGCGATCCGCTTCCAGTAGCCCGCGAGCAGCTCTGTCTTCACCGCTCCGGGGACGACAGTGTTGGCCCGGATCCCGTACCGACCTACCTCCAGGGCTAGCGTACGCGTGAAGCCGAAGATTCCGAGCTTTGAGGCGGTGTAGTGGCTCTTGCGCTCGAATCCGCGAAGCGCCGCCGTGGACGAAAAGGTCAGGATCACGCCCGAACGCCGCGGGATCATGTGTCGCAGGCTCGCCCGGGCCACCAGGAACTGGGAGGTCAGATTGGTGGCGATGACCTGGTTCCAGTTCTCGAGGGTCTGCTCCTGGACGGCCAGATCCTGGCCGGCGTAGGCGGCGTTGTTGATCATGAAGTCGATGCCACCGAAACGCTCGGCGACGGAGTCGGCCATGGTGTCGACATCGGATTCGACGGTGAGATCCATGGGCAAGACGAGAGGTCGCTCCCCGCCGGCACGCGCGGCCAGGTCCGCCGTCTCTTCCAGGAGCTCCTTGCGCCGGGCCGCGACGCACACTCGTGCTCCCTCACGAACGAAGCCGATGGCCATGTCGCGGCCGATGCCGGTCCCAGCCCCCGTGATGATTGCGACCTTGTCTGCGAACCTCATCGTCGTCTCTCCGGAGCGAGGCGGATCACGCGGTCTTCGGCTGGTAGAGGAAGATCCCGTTGTAGAGCAGAG
>JARRLD010000121.1:0-10601 GCA_037387345.1 Gemmatimonadota bacterium | reverse complement strand
GCGAGGGGTCGCCGCCAGCCACCGGAGCTGGAGCGTCCGGAGCCGGCGAGGGACCGTCCGGAAGACGCCGCCAACGTGGCGACGGACCGTGCGGTGGTCCTCGACGTATTCGCCGACGCGCCGGGCAATGATCACAAGAACCTGAATGGGGAGTACGCTGTGCTCACGAACCGTGCGGGCGCCCTCCTGGACATCTCCCACTGGGTGTTGTGTGACGCGGCGAGGCACTGCTTCCGGTTCCCGCCCGGCGCGACGATCGGCCCGAGGGGTCGGGTCGTGGTCTTTACCGGGCAAGGGATCAGCGACGGGATGCGCTTCTACATGGGCAGCGGCGCCGCGGTCTGGAACAACCGGGGTGATACGGCGACCCTGACCGACGCGGGCGGAAGGGTGGTGGCTACGTTTGGCTACTGACGAACGGTTCGTGGTGGTCGATCGTCTCGAGGCCGACATCGCGGTTCTCGTATTCGATGACGGCTCCGCGATGCGCTGCTTCCCATCGGACCTTCCGGAGGGTGCCTCGGAGGGAGTGGTCCTCTCGGTCATCGTGGACGACTCCGAAGGGGCCGACCTGCGAACGCTGGCCGTTGACGAGGCGGAGACATCCAGGAGGCTGGATCAGGCCCGCGCCGTGATCGACGAGCTGAGGCGGCGGGACCCGGGTGGAGATGTCACGCTCTAGTAGCCCCGCTCGCCCGAAGCCTAGTTTGGCCCGTTCCACGACCTGCCCCGGTGAAAGGAGCCGTACATGAAGCCTCGCATCAGCATGATCACGCTCGGCGTTGACGATCTCCCGGCGTCTGTGCGGTTCTACGAGGAAGGATTGGGGCTTCCGCGCATGGAGTCACCTCCCGAGGTCGCCTTCTTCACCCTCAACGGGACGTGGCTGGGGTTGTACGGGCGGGGTGCCCTGGCCGACGACGCGGGAGTGCCCGCGGATGGACACGGGTTCGAGTCGTTCGCGCTGGCCCACAACGTTGCATCCGAGGCAGAGGTGGATGAGGTGATGAGACAGGCGATCGAGGCCGGCGCGACGGAGGTGAAGAAGCCGCAGAAGGTGTTCTGGGGCGGATATAGCGGGTACTTCAGAGACCCGGACGGTCACCTCTGGGAGGTGGCGCACAACCCACACGTCTGGATCGGGCCCGCTGACGACTGAGAGCTCGAGGCCGTGCTCACGGGAAGCGGACTCGCGGATCGACGGGGGATTGCGCAGCTCACGGGAGCCGCGACGTTGGCCGATACCGGCGGCGCGGCATTCAGACCGCGCTTCTTCAGCGTGGGCTCGGCCTGGCGCGACAGGCAGGGTGTGACGTCGCCGTGGTTACCACCAGTCCGGGCGTCAAATCCCAGGAGAACGTCCAGCGCCGAGGGTCTTCGGTGCTGTACACACGCGCCGTGCTGGTACGGAGCTAGTGTGGGTCGACCGGGACGCCCTCAGTTCATCGACGGATCGAATGGCATCCGGGACAGTCGCCGGTACTCGGGGCCCTTGCGCTCGAGCACGCGACTCCAGAGGAGGTCGGGCGCGTCGGTGAAGACGTCGTCCGCTTCCGCGGGATCGAGGATCCAGGATTCAGCGACCATCTCGGCCTCGAGCTGGCCCGGAGCCCAGCCCGAGTAGCCTGCGAACACCCGCGCCTGGACAATGCCGGGACGGACATCGTCCGATACCTCGCCGACGAGAAACCCTACGGACCCGAAGACCAGAACGTCCGCCAACTCGGGATCCGCGAGCTCGGCGAGCAGCACGGGGCTCATCGGCTGAACCGGGCCGCCCTGGAACAGGGGCTCGTCGGCCGGGACCAGGTCGCCCAGCACCGGCACGGCGTTCTGGACCGTGACGTCCAGGGCGCGGTTCAGGACGACCCCCAGCGCGCCTTCTTCGTTGTGCTCCCCGACCAGCACCACCGTGTGGCGGAAATTCGGATCGAACAGGCCACCGCTGGAGATCAGCAACTGGCCTCGCAGGCTCTCCATCGCATCACCTCATACCGACACGGCCGGGCAGGCAAAGCCCTTTCCGCCAACGTAGAGGGCGCAGGAACATCGCGCCACGATCGAGGTCCGACCGGCCCCGCCCCGCTTCCACCCGAGCGATCCACCTTGGTGAGGTCATGGTCCATCCGACGGAGCCCCCTGCACCGGATGCTGACCGTGCTCCGCAGCTTCTGGCTCAAGTGGTGGCGATCCGCCGCGGCGGTCCGGGAGAGGCGAAACGCCCTGGACGCGCTGACCCGGGAACCGTCTCAGGTGCCGCCCGGAGAATCGGAGTCCACCTGACGGTGGAGTCGGCGTCAGGCCCGGGAAGGTGGTGTCGCGAGCAGGCGGGGTAGCGCTATCGTGAGGATCCCCGGACGGCCGACACCCGGACGGGAGGAGGGAGACGTGAACGACGGACTGACCACGAAAAGCGGCTCGCCGGGACGAGGCCCCGCGACCACGGCCGGTAGCTCCATCCGTCTCGTCGTGCTTTCTGTCGTGTCGGGTGCGGTGGTCCTGGTCGCCGCACAGGGTGTGCAGCTCCTTTTGCCCGCCGCCCGCTTGGGCGCCGGATGGGCGCTGGGCACGAGGGTGTTCGGCGCCCTGATGGTGGCCGCCGGCGTGGCGTGGCTCCTCCGCGAGCGGGCTCGGTTGCCTGCGCAGGCGCCCGGGAGAGGGGATCCCACCATGACGGGCTTGCGCACCGCGGGCACGGTCATGGTCCTCCTGGCGCTGCTGGGGCTCTTCAACCCGCCGCCGCCCTCCCGGAACGCGCGCAGACCGGGGATCGGCTTCGGCCTCATCGAGGTGTCCCCGTTCGGGACGCGGGGGGGTGGGCAAGGTGCGCCCTCACGCACACGGGGAGGTGAGTCCCCGGTTCGAGGCGAGCGCAGGGATGTCCCCGACGCGCCTCCCCTCCGCCTGGGCGGCGAGGTTCCGCAGATGACCCTGGCCCGCCGCGCTGCGGGCCTGCTGTCACGGGTCTTTCTCTTCCTGGCCCTGGTCCTTGCCGTCCGGTACCTGTTCCGCAGGTCCGGCGCCCGCCGGTACGAGGAGCGGGAGATCGAGCCTCCCATGGAGCCGGCCCGTGCCTTTGCAGGCCTGGAAGCCTCTCTCGTGGAGATCGAGCAGGGGGCTCCCGGGCCCAGGGGCGCCATCTCCTTGGCGTACGCTCGCCTCCTGGATCAGCTGGCCGCGGCGGGTGCGCCCCGTTTGCCCTGCGAGGCTCCGCACGAACACCTCCACCGGGCCCTGGGCCATCTGGGGATTCGCCCGCAGGCCCTCCACCGGCTGGCCGGGCTGTACGTCCTGGCGCAGTTCGGCGACCGAGCGGTCACCGAGGTGCACCGAGCCGAGGCTGCCCGAGCACTCTCGGTGAGCCTGGCCGACCTGAGGGCCGCGAGCTCCGGGCCAGGGAGCCGTGGCGTCCGCCTCCGGGCCGGCGACGTACCGGCATGAACCAGCAGGCGCTGCGCTTTCGCAACGTGGCGGCCGCCACGCTCCTCATCGGCGGAGTCCTCATCGTCGCCCTGCCCCGCTACGCCGCAACCGTCGTGCAGCTGGTCATCGCGACCGTGGGGATTTCGGGAGGTGTCTACGCGCTGGCCGCCCATGTCCCACCCACCGGGTGGCTCTCTCCCTTCCGATGGCTGTCGCCTTTCGGAGGATCCGGCCGGCTCGGTCGGAGGCGTCGACAGCGGACTGCCATCGAGCACATCCGATCCCGCTTCGCCGGCCGTCGGCAGCGTCTCGTCCGGGGCCCGCCGCTGCCCCCGGCGGTGCTGCGGCAGATGCAGCCGGTCATCGCCGCCGCCTTGAATCTCGATCCCCGCGACCCGACCCAGCTCGCAGCGGCCCGCGCACGGGTGTCACCCCTGACCTTCGCGGTGCTGACCTGCGTGCCGATGGAACGCCCGTCCTGGCTCCGCACGGTTCGCCCCGACCCCCCTCGGGTGGCCGAGGCGGTGCACAGGATTCTCGACGACCTCGGTCTGCCGGCGACCGGCGACCTCGACGCCCATCCGTCCGTTGACCCCATTGCCGCGAGAGGGACATGAACGAGCAGCCGAGCTCCCTGACCATCGAGGATGCGGGAACGGTGGCCCACGAGATCCTCGACGAGGTGTGCCGAGCGGTGGTGGGGAAGCGGGAGGTCATCGGGCTGATCCTCTGCGGTCTGGTGGCGGACGGGCACGTGCTGCTGGACGACGTCCCCGGTGTGGCCAAGACCCTCACGGCCCGTTCTCTCGCCACGGTCGCCGGCCTCGCCTTCTCCAGGGTGCAGTTCACACCCGACGTCCTGCCTGCCGACATCACCGGATCGGTGGTGCTGGACCTGGCGACCCACAGTCCGGAGTTCCGGAGGGGGCCGGTGTTCAGCAACCTTCTGCTGGCCGACGAGGTCAACCGGGCCCCGGCCAAGACCCAGGCCGCGCTGCTCGAGGCCATGCAGGAGCGGCAGGTCACGTCCGACGGCACGACCTACAGGCTGCCGCAGCCGTTTCTGGTCATCGCCACGCAGAATCCCATCGAATCGGAGGGCACGTACCCGCTGCCCGAGGCCCAGCTCGACCGATTCCTCCTTCGTACGACCATGGGGTATCCGGCGGAGAAGGACGAGCTCACCATGCTCACGGACCGCATCGCGCGCCGCACCGACGAGGTGGACCTCCGGCCCGTGTGCGACGTGGCCACGTTCTCGGCGGTTCAGCGGGCCGTGGAAGAGGTCCACACCGATGAGCGGCTCCTGGCCTACTGCGTGTCCCTCGTCCGGGCCACGCGGGCGGAAGGCGAGCTTGCCGTGGGGTCGAGCCCCCGGGGCACCCTGGCCCTGGTCAAACTCGCCCGGGCGGGGGCCCTTATGGACGGACGGAGCTACGTCGGCCCCGACGACATCCGAGCCATGGCCGTGCCGGCCCTGGCCCACCGGGTGGTCCTCAGCGATGACGCCTGGGCCCGGGGCGTGAGCCCCGAGGCGGTCGTGCGACGCGCGGTGGACGGCGTGCCGGTGCCCCAGTTCGGATGAACCGTCGTTCCGGGACGGCTTCCGCGGGGGGCGGCGGGCACCAGGAGGTGACCAGGCGCAGGCCGGATCCGCGGCTCCCCGCCTACCTGGTGGCCGGGTTCGGCGCGCTGGTGGTCGCCATCGCAACCGCTCGACCTGAGCTGGCGGCTCTCGGGACTCCTTTCCTGGCTCTGGCGGCCCTGGGCCTTCGGGAGGGCAGGCGGGTGGACATACGCGGGGAGGTCCGCCTGCACCGCGAGCGAGCCGTCGAGGGGGGGCTGCTGGAGGGAGAGGTCCATGTGGAGTGGGACGAGGATGCCGAGGTGGACGTGGTGCTGGCCGGAGGACGGGGCATCAGGCCGGTGGAACCAGAGCGCGTGACCGGCTGGGCCCTGCAGCGGGGGCACGGGCCCGTTACGCTCCCCTTCAGCGTGCGCGCCCGCTCGTGGGGTGCCCACGATCCCGGGTATCTGTGGGCGCGGGTGCGTCGTCCGGGGAGCTTCACGGTATGGGAGCACCGCCTGGCGGAGATCCCGGCGGTGCGGGTGCTACCGTCCGCCCTGCGACTCAGCAGGCTCCTGAAGCCCGCGGAGCCCAGAGCATTCGCCGGCATGCATGTGGCGCGCCTCCGGGGACAGGGGACGGACTTCGCCGAGCTCAGACCCTACCAACCGGGAGATCGTCTCCGCGACGTCTCCTGGGGCACCTCGGCCCGCATGGGTGTGCCGTGGGTCCGCGTGAATCACCCGGAGCGGACGGGTACGGTGGTACTTTTGCTGGACTCGGTGTTCGGGACGGAGGACGAGGCGCTCGCCCGGGCGGCCCGGGCCACGTGGGCGGTGGCGTCGATGCACCTGAAGGCCCAGGACCGTGTGGGGCTTCTGGCCCGGGGGCGGACGGCAGCCTGGCTGCCCCCGCGGAGCGGGCGTCGGGCCCGACTGCTGCTCCTGGACGAGCTGCTGTCGGTGGGACGCGCCGCCGAGGACGTGTCCCGTCGACGCCTGCCGGGTCGGCGCGTCCTGGTGCCCGCCGACGCGCTCGTCGTGGGAGTGACGAGCCTTCAATCGCACACCTTCGCCCCGAACCTGATCCATTACCGGCGCATCGGTCACGCCACCGTCGCGCTCATCATCGATACCTCCGACCTGCTGCCCGCGGTGAGCGGGCGAACGGATGCTGCCGCCCGGCGGGTCTGGTTCGCCGAGCGTATGGTGGAACGGCGGGTCCTGGAGCGGGCGGGCATCCCCACGGCTCTGGTGCGGGGCGGCAAGGGCGTTGGTGGGGCTGTGCTCACCCTCCGTCGTCGCATGAACGCGCTGCTCCATCCCACCCGCATCGTCGCCGGGAGCGCGTGGAGCGCCGAGGCCGTCGTGCGTTCGGATGTGGGCGACCACGGCTCGGGAGAGTCCCAGGAAGGACTGACGCCATGATCGACCGCGTGCGCTCCAGTCACCTGTGGCGGGCCCAGGAGGCGACGTGGTCGCCGGCGCGTGTGCGGTTCGCCATGCTCACGGTCGGGGTGGCCATCGCCACGGTCGGCCTGGTCGTGGCTCTCGGTGGCGGACGGGTGGTGGGGATCACCCTCTACATGATCGTCACTCTGGCGGCGCTCTTCTTGCCGGCGGCCATCGCGATCCAGGTGGGTCTGGGTCAGCTCCTGGTGGGACAGCTCCTGCTGGGCGCCGGTTCGGTGGACCCGCTCCTGGCGGTGCCCGCCTTCGCGGGCGTGGTGGCCGGAGCAGAGCTGCTTGCGGTGGTGGCGTGGCTGGACAGCCCGCTCCGGCGGCAGCCGACGGACGCCGGCGCCAACACGGGACGGGCCGTGGGCCTGGCAGCGGTGGTGTTCGGCTCGGTGTTGCTCCTGGTAGATCTCCCCGGCCCGACCGGCATCCTGGCGGTTGTGCTGGCGTCGGCCGCCTGCGGCATCCTGGCCGGCAGGTTGGCGCGCACGGCTCCCCAGGAGGAGTAATCGCCGCGGTGCTGTCGCCGGAAAGCTGAGGGGCATATCGTGAGGTCGAGCTCCCCACGCCGTGACCACACCGGGAGAGATGCATCATGCGCAAGCACCTCGTTGGACTGGCCACCCTGGGTCTTCTCGTGACGACCGTCCCGCTGCAGGCCCAGGCGACGCTGGGCCCGACCCTGGCCTGGGAGGACGACCTGGATCTCGGCATCGGCGCGACCCTGCGGGCGCCCCTGGTCAGCGCCGGGGAACGTGTCGGCCTGATGGCCGAGTTCCTGATCTTCTTCCCCAGCGTCGGCGACTACTTCGAGATCAACGGGCACGTGACGTACGATCTGCCGCTCCAGGAGTCCACGGCGCTTCCGTTCGTGCTCGGCGGGCTCACCGTCGGCCGGGCGTCGGGGGAGGTGCTGGGTGTCAGCTACTCGGACACCGCTCTTCGCCTGAACATCGGGGGTGGTGTGGAGTTTGACGCCGGCACGCTGCGCCCGACGGTGGGGCTCAGGCTCGAGCTGGGGGACGGAGACGCCCTCATCCTCTTTGCGTCCATACCGTTTGCAGTCGGGGGCTGAATAGCGACCTCACCGGGCCACCTGCCGCCGGTCGACCACGGGGCGGGTGCGACCGGACACCGACATGAACGACCTGCTTGAGCGCATCGAGGAGTGGTATTCGTCGCAATGCGACGGAGAGTGGGAACACCGGTGGGGCGTTCAGATCGAGACGCTGGACAACCCGGGGTGGATCGTGCGCATCGACCTCGTCGGGACCGGCCTCGAGGGAGCGTCGTTCGAACGATCCGAGAACATGGACTCCGCGACTGCCTGGTTGGACTGCAGGACGCGGGATGCGCAGTGGGTCGGGGCCGGCGGTCCCCGCATGCTCCGGCGCATCCTCGGCGAGTTCCTGGACTGGGCCGGTCCTGTCGACGCCCGAGGATCGTCCGCCGGGTGAGGGCCAGCCTGTACATCGTGGAGGCGATCTCTTGTCATTCGTGTTTGTCATCGCGTGGATCTTCAGCGTCCTGTTCACGATCCTGATTGGCGCCGGCATCATCACGTATGTCCGACGTACGTGGCAGCTGATGCAAGCCGAAGAGGACGGGTCGTCGCAGGACCAGCTGCTGGACTCCCTCGACCAGATCCAGACGCAGCTGTACTCCGTGAGCGAGCGGTTGGGCCGACTGGAGCGGCGACTCGACAGCGGAGATGGGGATGAGCAGCAACGTCTCTCCCCAGGCCACGTCCGCTAACGCCTCCGCTGTCCGGCGGGCCGCAGGGGAGCACTGGATTCCTGCGCGTGTATGGAAGGAGGCTTGCCCGGATGCCTGCTCCGAGGAGTCGTGGTGCAAGGAATCGCTCTGGCCGGCGCTCCCCCTCCAGGCGTGGTCCTGAATGCCTGGCTCCCACGCTTGGCCGTCCTGTGCCTCCTGTCCCTCGGCCCGCGATCCATCCTGGCCCAGACCGTTCGGGGAACGGTGCTCGACTCCGAATCGGGCTCTGGCGTCTACGCCGCCGACGTGCTCCTTCTGACCGCGGACGAGGCCGTGGTCGGGCGGTACGTGACCGAGCAGGACGGAAGCTTCGTCATCCCGGTGCGTTCCCCGGGCCGGTACAGGCTGCGCGCCGGGCGCATCGGCTATGTCTCCTTCACCACGGACGCGTTCCAGCTCCGGTCGGGTCAGGAAGCCGTTGCCCATATCAGCCTGCGAATCCGCCCCATTCCCCTGGATCCCCTGGAGGCTGTGGTGGAGGCTCCGAGGCCCCGAAGGCTGGTGGAGGTCGGATTCTACAGGAGACAGGAGAGGGGAATCGGTCAGTTTCTCGCGCCAGAGGACCTGGCGGGCATGCACCTCCACTTTCTCCGAGATCTGTTCTGGGGCATGGGTGGAATCCGGGTCCGGACGGGTCGGACCGGGGAAGTCACCGTGTTCAAGTCCCTGGGCGCCCTCATGACCGGTATGCAGGGCGGTCCCTGCAGGCTCAGCGTCTCGGTGGACGGAGATGTCGTGGAGGGAGGGGGGAAGTACAAGATCGGGTCCGGCCCCTGGACGGACGTGGGCACGTCAACGACATCTTGGCGGTCGAGGTCTACAGCGGGGCGGCGGGGGTGCCGGGCTGGGCCTCGCGGTACAGCCCGTGCGGGGCGATCCTCATCTGGACCCGCGGCTCTCTGCGATGATCCATGCCGGGCGTGGGGCTTCCGAGGGGATCCGATCGATGCGACGCGTCCTCGTCCTCGGGCCCGGAGGCGCGGGGAAGTCACACCTTGCCAAAGCCATTGCGGAAGCGCACGGCCTCCCCCTGATTCACCTGGACGAGCACTACTGGAGCGAGGGCTGGGCCGCCCGACCCGAGGCGGAATGGCGTTCCCTGGTCGGAGACCTCCTCGAGGGGCCGGAGTGGGTCATGGACGGCAACTACGGGGGCACGCTGGATCTCCGGATTCCCGCCGCTGACACGGTCATCGTGCTGGATCGACCACGATGGCTCTGCCTCTGGCGTCTGGTGAGGCGGAGGGTTGAGTTTCATGGACGTTCCAGGGAGAGTCTGCCGGACGGATGCCCGGAGCGGCTGACTCTTTCTTTTCTGCGATGGGTCTGGACCTACCGGAGACTTCGGTTGCCCAGGGTCCTCCAGAGACTCGCTGCCCTGTCACGGGACAAGGACGTCATCGTCCTGCGGACCCGCAGGGAAGTGAAGGACTTCCACGCGACGCGTCTTCGAGGAGCCACCGATGGCACGTGACGAGAACAAGTCACTCGTTCGACGCTACTACGAAGAAGTCGTGAGCACCGGGGACGTGGAGCGCCTCGAGGAGTTCATCGCGCCGGACTACGTCGAGGTCTACAACAACGTCACCTATCCCGTGGGAATCGAGGGGGCCAGGGAGCATGTCCTGGGCGTGCGCACCACCTACCCGGATCTTCTCATCACGGTGGATCATCAGATCGCCGAGGGGGACTGGGTCGTCTCCCGCGTTACGGCTCGTGGAACCCACGAAGGGGTCTGGCTCGGCATGCGTCCCACCGGAAAGTCCCTGGAGATGACAGCGGTGAACGTGGATCGCGTCGTCGACGGGCTCATCGTGGAGCATGGGGGCGCCGCGAATATGCTCGAACCCCTCCTGGAGGCAGGCGCCATCCGCGTGGCGGATCCCGTGGACGGCTGAGCACCAGGCCTCAAATACCTTGACTATCTAAGTATCGGGCACCATGTTGGCGCCGATGCCTAGAAGGCTTGGTACTATCCACGGGGCCGCCGGAATGACGAAAGAACGCAATACGCTCCTTCACGGGACCCTCGAGGCGTTGATCCTCAAGACGCTCTCCCATGGACCGCGCCACGGCTACGCCATCGCCCGATGGCTGGAGGAGAGAACCGATCAGGCGCTCCAGGTGGAGGAGGGTTCGCTCTACCCGGCCCTCTACCGCATGGAGGCCCGCGGCCTGCTCAGGGCGGAGTGGGGACGATCGGAGCTGGATCGGCGAGCCAAGTTCTACCACCTCACGGAGGCCGGTGAGACCAGGCTCCTGGACGAGGTGGAGGCCTGGGCCCGGTTCTCGACGGCGGTTTCGGCCGTGCTGCTCGCGTAGAGGTCGGGGGGGCCAGGGAAGGATGGGACGGAAGATCATCGCGCCGGGGCTGTTCC
>JARRLD010000120.1:0-16658 GCA_037387345.1 Gemmatimonadota bacterium | reverse complement strand
CCTGGGCCCGGGCGCGGCGCAGATACGTAAGTCGCCTCCCTCGGCCTGCGCCGCCCCGAGGGCGGACAGAAGGCGCTCGACGAGGTCTCCGTCGGACACCTCGTACGCCGTGGCCATGGCATCCCAGACCGTGCGTGGCCACGGCCCCCATTCCCGCTTCCGCCCACGGCACGATGGCGCCCACCGAGAACCAGTGGGATTGGACCGCCACGCCCATCTCGCCGGTGTCCGGATCTCTGGCCACGATGGAGTAGGTGGCCACCGGACGTCGCAGGGTGACCTCCTGGGCAAGGCACGGAAGGGACAACGTCACGGACGCTGCGAGGACGAGCAGCCATCGGGCCATGGGAACGCTCCGGAGTCGATCGGCGAGGCCTGCGACCCCAAGACTACGGCGACGCCCCGGACGGGGACAGGCGAGGGCGCGGCGGTAGAAGGGAGGTGCTCAACCCACTACTTTTCTCTGCAGCCGGACCGAGCGCCTCCCCCTCGGGCCCGGAAGCATCCCACACGCACCCATCAAGAGTCTCTGCCATGAGATTTCGCGCGATTCTCGCCGCTCTTCTCGTCACGGGAGCCTGCCGCGCCGCTCCCCCGGAGTCCGGTACGCTCTACGGGGAGCCCCTCACCCTCTCCGAGGTCACCCCGATCTCGGCGATCCTCGACGACCCGGAGTCCTATGTGGGCGAGCCGGTCCTCGTGGAGGGCCTCGTGGTGGCCGTCTGCGAGATGAGGGGCTGCTGGATGGACATCGCCAGCGACCGCGAGTTCGAGAAGATCCAGATCAAGGTCGACGACGGTGTCATCGTCTTCCCCATGACCGCGGAAGGAAAGACCGCCCTCGTGGAAGGGGTCGTCGAAGTGCTGGAGCTCAGCTACGAAGAAGCCCTCGAGGCCGCGCGACACAAGGCCGAAGAGCACGGTGAGGAGTTCGACCCCACCACGGTGACCGGTCCCGAGACCACATACCGGATCCGGGGGCACGGGGCCGTCATCACCGAGTAGATCGGGCGTGGGGCGGAAAGCCGCGCGCTGGAGGCGTTGGAACCGGGCGATCCACCGGGACCTCGGGTACGTGTGCGTGGGTCTGACGCTCGTCTACGGCGCATCGGGCGTTGCGGTCAACCACGTTCGGGACTGGAACCCCAACTACCGCGTCACCGTCGACTCGTTTCCGGTCCCCGACGCGTCGAGATCGGCGGGTACCGACGGTGGGTTTCCCGAAGCGGTCCTGGCGAGCGTGGGCCTGGAGGGGCCCGTGCGCGGCACGTTCCGGCCCGACTCCGCCACCCTCGAGGTCTTCCTTCCAGAGCACACCGTCCGTGTGGACCTGGACGGGAAGGTGGCGACGGTCGAGCGCATCGAGGAGCGCCGGCTCCTGCGCCGGGCCAACCTTCTCCACCTGAACGAGCCGCGGGGCCTCTGGACCTACGTCGCCGACGCCTTCGCTCTGTCCCTCGTCCTGCTGGCCGCCACCGGCCTGTTCATGATGAAGGGCAAGCACGGGATCACCGGGAGGGGCGCGTGGCTCACCGGGCTCGGGATCCTGCTTCCCGTCGTCATCCTGCTGGTCCTCGGGTCGTGATGCACCCAGGTTGCCGCAGCGTCGATGGCGACATCATACCGAACACCGGGAAGGAGTGACGGGATGAGCAACCGCAGAGAGTTCCTGGCCACGTCTGCAGCCATGGGTCTGGGCCTGGGGCTCGGAGGATGTGCCGCCCCGGACCAGGGCCGACCACCGCAGGAGCCCGACCGTTCGCAGAGCGGGGCCCGGCCGGATGTGGAGCCCGCTGCCAGGCCCCTCGACATTCTCGTTCTCGGAGGCACCGGCTTCCTGGGCCCGGCCGAGGTGGAGTACGCCCTGGCGCGGGGTCACACGGTGACGCTCTTCAACCGGGGACGAACCAATCCGGACCTGTTCCCCGGTGTGGAGCGCCTGGTCGGCGACCGGTCGGTCCCCGACTATTCGGCGCTGGGGGAACGGACCTGGGACGCGGTCATCGACAATTCCGCCAACGTGGCCACCTGGGTCCGGGACTCGACCCGGGCCCTGCGGGACTCCGGGGGTCGCTACCTCTTCGTCTCGAGCATCTCGGCCCACAGCGACAACAGCATCGTGGGCCAGGCCGAGGACGGGCCGGTGTTCACGCGGGAGGACTACAACGAGGCCATGGAGTCGGGGGCGGATTTCGGCTCGGCCTTCGGGCCCAACAAGGCCGAGGCGGAGCGCATCACCCTGCAGGCCTTCGGCGACCGTGGGCTCGTCGTGCGTCCTGGCCTCAGTGTAGGGCCGGGCGACCGCAGCGACCGGTTCACCTACTGGCCCGTCCGCATCGATCGTGGAGGCGAAGTGGTGGCCCCGGGGGACGGATCCGACCTCGCCCAGATCATCGACGTTCGGGATCTGGGACGCTTCATCGTGCACCTTGTCGAGAACGAGGCGTCGGGAACCTTCCTCGCCACGGGACCGGAATCCCCGCTGACCATGGCGGGCATGCTGTACGGCATCCGGGCCGTGACGTCGTCCAACGTCAAGCTGACCTGGATCCCTCCGGAATTCCTCCGGGAGCACCAGGTCGGTGCCTGGATCGAGATGCCGGTCTGGGTCTACCCCTCACCCGAGATGCAGGGTTTCTCCGCGTACGACTGCAGCAAGGCCATCGCGGCCGGGCTCACCTTCCGGCCCCTGGCCGACACGGCTCGGGACACGCTCGCGTGGTGGAACGCCCGTCCCGAGGAGGAGCGGACCCTGCGCACGGGGCTCACACCGGAGAAGGAGGCCGCCATCCTGGCGGCCTGGCACGCGCGCAACGCCTGACCACGAACCCGGCCGCGCCCTGCCACGGGCGGGGGCGGATCAGGGGGCGTGCGGCTGGAAGGGCACGGGGTCCACATCCCCGTCCGCCACCATCACGCACGTGGATTCGGGGATCTCCTCCCAGGGGTCGCGGAGCCGGGTGAGAGGCTCCGAGACAATGGCGCGGGCGTCCTCTGAGAAGCCCTCGAGCTGGTTGTGGAACTCCTCGGGGACGAGCTCCCGGAGGGCCGACACGCTCTTGGAGTGGAAGAGCGTGCGCGACGAGTGCTCGGTGGAGTACCGGAACGCGTAGAGGCGCTCACCGTCGGCGACGCCCAGGGTCATCTGGACCGGATGGTCGACGCCCGCGGCCCGACCGACCTCCTCCACATAGCCCACCATCCGCGAGACCCCCTCCAGGACGTCCTCCTCCATCCCGAATCCCAGCGCCAGGTAGAACATCAGCTCGGAATCCGTCGTGCCCTGGATCTCCGGGTAGAGCTCTTCCGGCACGGCCATGGCCAGCTGGCGCTTGATGCGGCGGAAGCCCCGGATCCTGCCGTTGTGCACGATGATCCAACGCCCGTACCGGAACGGATGGCAGTTGGATTGCTGGATGGCGGTCCCCGTGGCGGCCCGGACGTGGGCGACGAACATGTGGGACCGCACGTGGCAGGCCAGGTCCCGGAGATTCGAGTCGTTCCACGCCGGCTGCGTGTGCTTGTAGAGCCCCGGGTTCTCGCAGTGGTCGTACCAGCCGATGCCGAAGCCGTCCCCGTTCGTGGTGGCGGCGTCGCCCCGGGCCGACAGGCTCTGATCGATGAGCGAATGGTCCAGATCGAAGATGAGGCGGCTCACCTCGATGGGTGAGCCCGAATAGGCGAGCCAACGACACATGGTTGCGTCACCTCCTCACCCTCACGGGGAACGGCGGTCGCTGAGCCTCGGCCGGTCGGGCTGGAAGAGCCAGGGCCGGAACGAGGGCCAGACCCACGTGGAGAGCCGCCCTCAGCCGGGCGGAGCGAGAGACGGAAACGCGCATGGGGGATCTCCGGAAGAGGGTGATCGCCCCACCTTACGGAACCGGAGCCCCCCGCGACAGAACCCGACGTCTGCGATTTACGGGACCCCGACGCCTGGGCGGGAGGCCTCGCACCCCACAGATTGTCCCAGGCCGGGATCCGACCTCCCTCGAGGCTCCTGGCCAGCCCCGACCATCTTCGGACCTGAGAAGGGACGGTTCCATGAGCACCAGACCCGCAAACTCCACCACCGCCATCCACGCCGGTGAGCTCGAGCCGCGCATCGAAGGTGCCGTCGGCACCCCCATCTTCCAGTCCAGCACGTACGAATATCACGGAGAGGAGTACCATCAGACGCGATACATGCGACTGAGCACCAGCCCGAACCACCGGGTCCTGGCGGCTCGCATCGCGTCGCTGGAGGGCACCGAGACGGCCCTCGCCACGGGCAGCGGCATGGCAGCCATCTCGGCGGCGCTGCTCACGGTGCTGTCGACGGGCGACCACATCCTGGTCCAGGACTGCCTCTACGGCGGCACCACGGGGCTCCTCACCCACGAGCTGGCGCGCCTCGGCATCACCCACACCCAGATCGATCCCCAGGACCCGTCGTCCTGGGCCGCGCTCCTCGAGCCCACGACGCGTGCGATCTACGTGGAATCGCTCACCAACCCCCTCGTCCAGATGGCCGACGTGGAGGCGGTCGTCGCCTTCGCCCGGGAACACGGGCTGATCTCGCTCATCGACAACACGTTCGCCAATCCGGTGAACTTCCGCCCCGCCGAGCTGGGCTTCGACCTCGTGATGGAGAGCTGCACCAAGTTCATGAACGGGCACACCGACATCGTCGCCGGCTCGGTGGCCGGCTCCGACGAGATGGTGGGCAAGGTCAAGCGCACGCTGGATCACCTGGGCGGCGTGTTGGATACGCACACCTGCTTCCTCTTCGAGCGGGGGCTGAAGACCCTGCCGCTGCGCATGAGGGAGCACAACAAGAACGGGATGGCAGTCGCACGTTTTCTCGAGGCTCACCCGGCGGTGGGGTGGGTCCGCTACCCCGGCCTGGAGAGCCACCCGCAACTCGAGCGAGCGCGAAGGCTCCTGGAAGGCTTCAGCGGCATGGTGGCGTTCGAGGTGAAAGGCGGCGTCCCGGCGGCCGACGCGTTCCTGTCCCGGCTGAAGATCCCGGCGGTGGCCGTCAGCCTGGGAGGAGCGGAGTCGCTCATCATTCGGCCGGCCGTGGCCATCCACGGAGACCTGCCCCCGGAGGAGCGGGCCCGGAGCGGCATCACCGACGGGCTCATCCGCTTCTCCGTGGGACTGGAAGACGCCGACGACCTCCTGGCCGACCTGGAGCAGGCCCTGGCCGGATGAGCCGGGCAGGGCGCCCCTCGCTGAGGCCCCACCGGCTCCCCCCGGCGGTGTGACTCAGACCTTCAGGGCGCTCAGGTACCGGTAGCTGGCCTCGATGGAGCGCATGGAGTCCTCGGGTCGGTCGTGCTCCACGAAGTAGTGCTCGATCCCCGCCTCATCCGCGTGGGCGAAGATGGCCGCCCAGTCGATGACGCCTGCGCCGACGTCCACCATGTCCCCGGCCTCGCCTCGGCCCTTCACATGCACGAGGCTCACGCGCCCGGGCCACCGCTGGAAGAAGGCCACCGGGTCGCCGCCGCCGTCGATGGCCCAGTACAGGTCCAGCTCGATCTTCACCAGATCGGGGTCCGCGGCCTCGCAGAGCACATCCAGGGGCACCCGGCCTTCCATCTCCTCGAACTCCAACGCGTGGTTGTGGTACGCGAAGCGGAGACCAGCCGCGCGGGCCTGCTCCGCCGCCCGGGTCATGGCCTCGGCGGTGCGTCTCCACGCATCCAGGCTCGAGCGCATCTCTCCCGGAAGGGACGGCACCACCACCCAGTCATGTCCTGCCCGTGCGGCCTCGTCGAGGATCCGGTTCCACTCGTCGGGCTCGAAGGACGGCGGAATGTGCGTGGCGGGCGCCTTCAGCCCCACCGCGGCCAGCAAATCCCGGATCTCTTCCGGGCTGTGGTTGAAGTAGCCGGGGTTGAAGTAGCCGGCGAACTCCACCTCGTCGTACCCGATGGCGGCGACCCTCTCCAGGGTCGACGCGACCCCCCGCTGCATCTCGTCCCGCACCGTGTAGAGCTGCACTCCGACGGGCTTGATGCGTCGCGGGGCGCCTCCCCTCACCCTCCCTGGCGAGGGTTGGCCCAGGGCGGATCCGCCCCCGGCCAGGACTGAAGCTCCCGCGGCCCCAGCCGCCATCGAACCCAGGCGCCAGAGCGCGTCTCTTCGGGTCACCATCCTGACCTCCTTCTCAATCTTCGCTCTTGAAGGCGGCATCGAAGGCCGTCGACGCCGCCGGAAAGTCCAGTGCCCGCACGAAGTCGCACGCTTCCTCCGCGCCGTGCTCGCGGTCCATCCCCGCGTCCTCCCACTCCACCGACAGCGGACCCTGGTACCCCACCCGGTTCAGCGCCCGGACGACGTCCTCGAACGGCACGTGCCCCCGACCCACCGAGCGGAAGTCCCAGTAGCGGTCCTTGTCACCGAACTCGAGGTGGCCGCCGAAGACGCCGGACGGCATGGGGGCGTCCGCCCACCACACATCCTTCATGTGGGCGTGGTAGATGCGATCTCCGAGCTCGAGCACGAAGGCCACGCAGTCCACACCCTGGTACGCCAGGTGGCTCGGGTCGTAGTTGAAGCCGAACGCCGGCCGCCGGCCCAGGGCCTCGAGGGCTCGGCGGGCGGTGACCGTATCGAACGCGATCTCGGTGGGATGGACCTCGAGGGCGAAGCGCACGCCCACCTCGTCGAACACGTCCAGGACAGGATTCCACCGCTCGGCGAAGTCGGCGAAGCCCGCGTCGATCACCGCCGGGGGAACCGGCGGAAAGGCGTACAGGAGCGGCCAGATGGCGCTCCCGGTGAAGCCGTTGACCACGTCCACGCCCAGGTTCGCCGCCGCCCGGGCGGTGAGCTTCATCTCCTCCGCCGCCCGGGCACGGACCCCCTCGGGGTCCCCGTCCCCCCAGACGTGTTCGGGGAGGATGGACTTGTGGCGTTCGTCGATGCGATCACACACCGCCTGGCCCACGAGATGGTTGCTGACGGCCCAGACGTCCAGTCCGTGGGATTGGAGCAGCTCCCGCCGGGCGATGCAGTAGTCGGGGTCGTCGGCGGCCCGCCGGACGTCGAAGTGGTCTCCCCAGCAGGCCAGCTCGAGACCGTCATATCCCCAGCCGGCCGCCTTCTCGGCGAGGAGGGAGAGGGGCAGGTCCGCCCACTGGCCGGTGAAGAGGGTTACGACTCGCGACATGGGAAACGTCCTCAGCTCGGGGGGGTGTAGCCCATGGGGACCCACGTCCCTTCCCGGTTGCTGCGCAGCGCCGCTTCGATGAAGTGCACGCCACGGGCGCCGTCCCGCACGGTCGGGAAATCGTCGTGGAAGGGTTCGACGTCCGCCTGGCCCGTGCGGGCCGCGAGCGTGCGGGCCACGTTTCTGTACAGGCTTGCGAACGCCTCGATGAACCCCTCGGGGTGCCCTGCGGGAAGGCGCTGGTGGACCGTGGCTCGCTCCGACAGCCCCTCGCCGCCGTCGTGGAGGATCCGCTCCGACCCGTCGGCGCAGGTGAGGCGGAGACGGTCCGGGGTCTCCTGGCACCAGTCCAGGCCCCCCTCGCTCCCGTAGACCCGCAGACGGAGGTGGTTGCGTTCCCCGAGGCATACCTGGGACGCCATGAGCACGCCCCTGGCCCCGCCCTCGTAGCGCAGGAGCACCACCGCATCGTCCTCCAGGCGGCGACCGACGACGAGGGTCCCCAGGTCCGCCAGAAGGCCTTCGGCCTGGAGGCCCGTCACGTAGTGGGCGATGTGGAAGGCGTGGGTACCGATGTCGCCCAGGGCCGACGAGCCACCCGCCTGCCCCGGGTCCGCCCGCCACGAGGCCTGCTTGTGCCCGTCGGCCTCGAGGAGGGTGGAGAGCCAACCCTGGGAGTACTCCACCACGACCTTCCGGATCTGGCCCAGCTCCCCGGCCCGGACGCGCTCGCGGGCTTCCTTCACCATCGGATAGCCCGAGTAGTTGTGGGTGACACAGAAGACCAGGTCCCGGTCGGCGGCCTCGCGGCAGAGCTCCTCGGCGTGCGCCAGGGTGGTGGTCAGAGGCTTGTCGCAGATCACGTGGATCCCGGCCTCCAGGAAGACCCTGGCCACCGGGTGATGCAGGTGGTTCGGGGTGACGATGGAGACGGCCTCGACGCGCACGTCCTCGGGGAGGGCCGCCTCGGCCTCGGCCATCTCCTGGTAGGATCCGTAGACCCGGGAGGGGTCAAGGCCGAGTTCGCTTCCGGTCTCGCGACTCGCCTCCGGGTCGGAGGAGAAGGCGCCGGCTACCAGCTCGAACTGCCCGTCCAGCGCTGCAGCCATGCGGTGCACGGCGCCGATGAAGGCCCCGGGGCCGCCTCCCACCATGCCATAGCGGACCGTCACGCTTCGGCTCCGATCCGCGTGACCCGGTAGCCCCCCGCCCTGCGGTCTCTCGTGTACATGACCGCGAAGAGGATCGTGAGGATCCCACAGAGCGGAACCACGTACCGGAACGAGATCCGGCCGCCGTAGTTGTCGGCGGGCCCGAGGATCGCCTGGGCCCCCTGAACCGCCTCGCCGCCCACGCCCGAGGCGATCACCGCCCTCAGCGCGTTGGCCGTCTCCGGGGACGCCAGCTCGCCGGATTCCAGGAATCCCTCCACCACATTCTGCGCCAGGTCGGCCGCGAGCCGCGCGTCGGGGGTCTCCAGACCCTGCAGAGCCGCCGCGCCGGACTGCAGCACGGCAACGGTTTCGGCCGGCGGGAGGCGCTCGTGGGCGTAGTCGTCGGCGATGCTGCCCATGACCGGCGAGGTCACCAGCCCGACCGTGGCCATGCCCACGGTCCCCATCAGCCCCAGCCCCAGCGCGCCGCTCCGCGGCACCCGCTCGGAGACCACACCGAGCATCGTGGGCCAGAAGTAGCACACCCCCACGGCGAACACGGTCGCGGCCACGAAGGTCATGACTCCGGCTCCGAAGATCGACAGGCCCAGCAATCCGACGCCGGACAGGACGGCCGAGGCGAGAAGAATCCCGGTGGGGGAAAGCTGCTCGACCACCGGGCCCGCTCGCGAGCGGAGGATCGCCATGAGACCGTTGATCCACACCAGCACCAGGATCCCCGGCATCCCGCCGGCCTCCAGGACCGCCGGCACCCAGCGGTTCGGGCCGAGCTCGACCGAAGCGGTCATGGCCATGGCGATGAGCATCACCCACATGAGCGGGGTGCCGAACGCCGCCTTGAACGACTCCGACACCTTCACGCCGGCCTGCACGCCTTCCGTGGCCGGGAAGGGCTGCGTGAGGAGCAGCACGCCGTAGATGAGCGTGGGGATCAGGATGAGCGCCAGCTTCAGCTGCCACGCTCCGACACCGACCGCGTCCAGGGCGAAGGCGCCCAGCCCGCCCAGCACGACGCCACCGGGGAACCACACGTGGAACTGGTTCAGCTTCACCGTCTTGTTGTCCGGATAGAGCGACGCCACCAGCGGATTGCAGGCGGCCTCCACCAGCCCGTTGGCCATGGCGATGATCAGGGCCCCGCCGAACAGCGCCCAGAAGCCCGGGGCGAAGATCATCACCAGCGTGCCCACCAGGTGTCCCACCCACGCCAGGCGCAGCAGAAAGCGCATGCCCAGAGTGTCGCACAGGGGCGCGAAGATCAGCTGGGAGACGGCGAAGCCCCAGAGGGCCGCGCCGCCGATCCAGCCCACCTCCTCGTTGGTCAGGACGAAGTCCCGCTTCAGGGCCAGCATGATGGCCCCCACGGTGGCGAAGGCCACCGAGGTGGCGATGAGGGCGATGCAGCTCCCGATGAACAGGCGTCTCGCGTTGTGGGGGCTCGAGTCGGTCATGGGCGCGTCGGGGGGTTGGGTCGGTGAGTGGGGATCAGTCGAGACCTACGTGTCGGAGCGCGTCAGGGGGTGGCGCGTCCCAGCGAGCCAGCGGGGAGTTGCCCACGTAGCCCAGGTCGTCCATGCCCTCCCGGGTGGTGTAGAAGGCCGTGGCGGTGAGGTCGCGCACCTTGGCGAAGAACCGGGCCGCCGTCTTTCGATCCTCGGCCGCTTCCGGCAGATAGCAGATGTCGTCGCAGATGCCGCGCCGCTCCTCGTCGGTCAGGTCGCCGAAGGCGCGGCCCTCGCCGAAGCGGCGGGACGACTCTGCGTCCAGCCAGACGAGTCCCCCACGGATGAGCACCTTGTCCCGCCGCATCCCCGGGTACGGGGCGCTCACCCACTCGTCGATGAAGTCCTGGGCTCCCACGGCGCTCGCGGCGGGGGAGCGGTCGTCAGCGGGAATGATCACGTCGCACAGGACGGCCAACGTCGCGAGCTCCCGGTCGGTAAGCGTGCGCTCCCAGGGGACCACGGGCGCGACGAGGTCCGGGTCCCAGGCGGTCCCGGTGGCCAACGGGTTGCCGGGCTGCGCCGTCGCGTCCGGCGGAGGGGCCTCCTGGGAGCCCGGCTCGCACCCCACAACCGTGGGCGCCGCCGCGGCCGCCGCGATCACCTTGAGGGCGGAACGGCGAGTCATGCGCGCGCTCACGGGAACGTCCCCTTCCTCATCTCGTCCACGATGTAGTCCGACGCCCTCCAGGCGACGGCCATGATGCTCAGGGTGGGGTTCTTGTCGGCGTTGGACACGAAGCCGGCGCCGTCGGCGACGAAGAGGTTGGGCACCTCCCACGACTGGCAGTACTGATTCAGGACCGAGCGGGAGGGATCGGAGCCCATGATGGCGCCGCCCACCTCGTGAATGATCTGGCCGGGGGCGGCGATGGCCCGTGCCCCGTCGTCGTGGACCGTGCTGGTGACGGTTCCCCCCATGGCCTCGATGATGTCCCGGAACGTGTGCTGCATGTGTCGCGCCTGGTTCAGCTCGTGGCTGGACCACCTCCAGTGGAACCTCAGCGTGGGAATCCCCCACTGGTCCACCCCGTCGGGGTCGATCTCGCAGTAGCAGTCCTCGTTGGGGATCATCTCCCCGCGGCCGTCGAACCAGAGGAAGGACCCGTAGTACCGGCGGGCCTCCTCCTTGAAGCGCTGGCCGTAGGCGCCATGGGTGAAGCGCTCCAGCCCGCCGAAGATCCCCGGGCCGGGCATGCTCCGCCCGCCGCCGAACTCGATGTGGTAGCCTCGGGCGAAGTCCAGCCGCCCCCGGGCCTGCTCCCCGTACAGCCACCAGGGCATGTACAGGTGCATGGCGCTGGCTCCGTCCTGATTGTGGGGGGGCATGTTCTCCAGAGCGGGCAGCTGGCCGCCCACGCCGGCGCCCACCGTGTCCATGAGGTACTTGCCCACCAGCCCGCTGCCGTTGCCGATTCCGTCGGGAAACGGCCCCGACCGGGAGTTCAGCATGATGCGGGCGGACTCACACGCGCTGGCTGCCAGGATGACCACCCTGGCGCCGACGTGCTCGTCCAGACGGGTGCGTTTGTCGATGAAGTGCACGCCGTTGGCCCGGCCCCGGGCGTCCACGGTGACCTCGCGGACCATGGCGTCGGTCCTCACCTGAAGGTTGCCCGTGGCCAGCGCCGGAGGCAGCAGCACGGTGGGAGACTGGAAGTTCGCCTTGATGGAGCAGCCCCTCCCGCACGGCGTGGCCCAGAAGCAGGCCGCCCGGGAGCGCATGGACTCGCCCACCACGCGCTGGGCCAGCGGGTTGTTCGGGAAGAGCCGCGCCGGCCAGCCCTCGTGGTCCTGGGTTTCCGAGAGGATGGCGAGATGGGCCGGCACCACGGGGATCCCCAGCTCCTCCCCGCACACCTTCCGGGTGAGGAGCTCGTGGACCCGGGGGGCCGGGGGCGGCAAGAGCACCCCTGGGGAGGAGTCCGGCGTGTTCTCCAGGCCCTCGTTGGATCCGTAGACCCCGATGAGAGCCTCGGTCCGGTCGTAGTAGGGAGCGAGATCCTCGTACGTCATGGGCCAGTCGAAGCCCAGCCCGTCCCGGGAGCGGGGCGTGAAGTCGTACGGCCCCATGCGCAGCGAGATCCGGCCCCAGTGGTTCGTCCGCCCCCCGAGCATCCGCGCCCGCCACCAGCGGAAGTTCGCGCCCTCGGCGCTGGTGTACGGCTCGCCGGGCACGCTCCATCCCCCGTCCACCGTGGCGTCGTAGAAGCCGAACGGCTTCTCCGGCGTGCCCCCACCCCGCAGCGGCGCCTCGTCGGGGAGCTGGAACATGGGGGTCTCGGTGACCGGGTCGTAGTGGCGTCCCGCCTCGAGCAGGAGGACCCGCGCGCCGTTCACCGCCAGGATCAGCGCGCACATCCCTCCAGCGGCGCCCGACCCGACGATGATGACGTCGTACGCCTCCTGGGCTCTCGCCATGCTCAGCCCGGCACCCGGATCTTGATGTCCCGGTACCAGACCGGATTGCCGTGGTCCTGCAGGCCGATGTGGCCCGTGCGCGCCTGACCGTATTCCGGCCACTGGACGAACTTGGAGTTCGCCACCAGCTCCTTCCACTCGGGGGAGCCGAGCACGTACTCCACCACCTTCTCGCCGTTCAGCCAGTGCTCCACGTGCCGGTCCTGGACCACGATGCGCGCCTGGTTCCACTCGCCCGCCGGCCTCACCACCCCCCGCGGCGCCGCGTGGAGCGCGTAATTGGCCCCCGACGACGTGAGGGGATCGGCGCCATCGACGTGTTCCGCATCGTCGAGCACCTGGTACTCAGGCGCGCTGTGGTACATGTACCGCGACCCGGTGGCGCCGAGATACATGATCCCGCTGTTGCCTCCGGGGCTCACCTTCCACTCCAGCGAGAGCTCGAAGTTCTCGAACTCCTCGACGGTCATGATGTCGCCCCCTCCGCCGAACCGGTAGAGCGTGCCGTCCTCGGCCCGCCACCCTTCGACCTCCTCGCTGTCGTAGCCACGCCACCCGTCCAGCGAGACGCCGTCGAACAGCAGTCGCCATCCGGCGTCACGCTCCTCGGCGGTCAGGGTATTGTGCGCCGCCTCCTGCAGGGCCGGGGCGTCCTCCGCCATGGCATCGTCCGGGCGCGGCGATCCGGAGCACGCGGTGAGCACCATGCTCAGAACCGTAAGGGAAATCGCTTTCATGACAGTCACATCCCCCAGCCATCCCGGTATTCCCGGGTCAGGAACCGGTTGGCGTCCTCGTCGTTGGTGATTCGCATGTGTCGCCCGTCGTAGTACAGCTTGTGGCCCTGTCCCGACCGGAGGGCCACGATCCCCAGGAGCATGGTCTCGGTGAGGGGGGCCGCGTAGCTGAACGGGCACGTGGCCTCGCCCTTCCCCTTGCAGGCGTTGGCCCAGTTCATCTCGTGGCTATCCTCGATCCGCTCATAGGAGGGCGGCACCGTGGCCGCCTCCTCCATCAGCCCCTCGGGGAAGAGCTGGGGATTGCGTCCGTAGGTCTCGTGCATGAGGACCCCGCGCTCGCCCACCAGGATCACGCCTCCGGTGCGGTCCAGCTCCAGATCACTGGGCAGGTCCTCGGGCCGGGGGGGCATGAGCCCACCGTCGTACCAGTGCATCTCCACCGGCGGCATCATGCCCCGGCGTGGGAAGCGGTAGTGGACCATCATGGCGACGGGGTAGGTCACCGGATCCTCGGCCGGCCCACCCCAGGGGCTCGACGTGGCCTCGATGCTGGTGGGATACTCGAGGCCCAGCGCCCAGTAGGGGTGGTCGACGAGGTGGGCGCCCATGTCGCCCAGGGCCCCTACGCCGAAGGCCGTCCACCCCCTCCAGTGGAAGGGGTGGTAGATGGGGTGATAGGGCGTCTCCGTGGCGTTGGCGCACCGGTGGAGGTCCCAGCTCAGCGTGTCCGGCTTCTTGTAGTCCCGGCTGATGGCCGCGGCGATGCGCTGGTTGGTTGGGCCGGGCCACCAGTTGTCGTCCTCGGGCATCTCCTCCGGCTTGACCGGGGCCGGAAGCCCCTGGGGCCAGATGGGCCGGTTGGTCCATACGTGGACCTGGCGAACCGGCCCGATGACGCCGGCCTGGACCCACTCGTTGATGAGGCGGGCCCCGTCCCCGGAATGGCCCTGGTTGCCCATCTGCGTCACCACCCCCGTCTCCTCTGCGACCTTCCGGAGCATGCGGGCCTCCTCGACCGACCAGGTGAGGGGCTTCTGCACGTACACGTGCTTGCCGGCCTCCATGCAGGCCTTGGCGACGGGCGCGTGGGCGTGGTCGGGCGTGGCGATGAGCACCGCATCGATGTCCGACTGCTCGTCGAGCATGCGCCGAAAGTCGGCGTACCGGGTGGCCTGCCCGTACTGCTCCTTCCAGCGCAGGCCCTTCTCCCGGGGCTTCCCGTCGCCGTCCTTCGTGCGCTCCTCGACCCTCCCGTCGACGTAGCCGAAGTCCACGTCGCACACGGCGACGATGTTCTCCGTGCCGAACTCCTGGGCGTTCTCCGTGCCCACGCCCCCGGCTCCGACGATGGCGATGTTGAGGGTGTCGCTGGGGGCCTGGTACCCCGGGCCCCCCAGGACGTGGCGGGGAACGATCATGGCGCCGAAGGCCACCTTCGAGGTGTCGGAGACGAAGGTGCGGCGGGTCATATCACCTGGGGACATGGCTCGAGCCTCCCTGGGAACGTCGATTGGAAGAGGGCGAATATGGGTGTCTTCCCGCCCGGGCGCACTACCCCGGGTCCACGCTCCGGTAGGCCTCGATCACGGCGGTCTCGCCCTCGCGGCCGGGCGTCGAGCTCCCGTGCTCCATGCCCAGGATGCCCTCGTAGCCCCTCTCCCGGATGTGGCGGAAGACGTTGCGGTAGTTGATCTCCCCGGTGGTGGGCTCGTCTCTCCCGGGGTTGTCACCGATCTGGAAGTACGCGATCTCGTTCCAGGCCGCGTCCATGTTGGGGATGAGGTTCCCCTCGGTGACCTGCTGGTGGTAGAGATCGTCCAGGATCTTGCAGGCCGGGCTGTCGACGGCCTTGCAGATCTGGTACGCCTGGGGGATCCGCTTCAGGAACAGGCCCGGGTGGTCCCGGGGATTCAGGGACTCCAGGACCATCACGAGGCCGTGGGGCTCGAGTATCGCCGAGGCCTGCTTCAGGGACTCCACCACGTGGGCCGTCTGGAACTCGGGGTGGACGCGAAGGTCCTCGTGACCCGGAACGACGGTCATCCACGTGGCGTTGACCCGCTGGGCCACCTCCACGGAGTCGCGGATCTCGGCCAGGAACTCCTCCCGTTTCCCGGCGTCCCCGCTGGTCAGATTCGGCTCCTGCCAGTAGATCGTGTGGGCGACAAAGACGCCCATGCGCATGCCTCGCCGGGCCATCTCCGCGGCGATGCGCGCCTGCTCACCGCGGGAGCGGTCCCGCATGCCGTTGTCCTCCAGGGCCCGAAAGCCCTGATCCGCCATGAACTGGATCTGCCCCGTCAGGTCCCGACCGCCGTGCTCCCGGAACATCCCGAAATGGGGCGCGAAGTCGAGGCCGAAGGCGGCCTGGACCGGGGGTGGGGTGCTTGCCCCGGCCTCCGACGCCGCCCAGGTGGCGGCGGCGCCAGCCGCGGCGGCGGTGGTGAGGAATTCGCGTCGTTTCATGATCCTCGTCTCCTAGGATGCCGGCGCCCGGGCCGGTGGGAACGTCTCGGATGTCCACGTGTCGGCGCCGCGAACCCGGGCGCTGGCGCCCGGGACCTCCCGGACCAGGGCCCGTCCCGCCGCCGGGGCCAAGACCGTCAGGGCCGAAGCCAGAACGTCAGCGGTGGTGCCGTCGGGCGCCATCACCGTCACGGTGGGCGCGTCAGGAACGCCCAGGCCGGTGCGCGGATCCACGATGTGGGAATACCGGACGCCATCGATCTCCACGTACCGGTATCGATCGCCGGAGGTCGCCAGCGCCGCATGACGGAGAAGGACGTGTTGCCCCCCGGGGATGACGATCCGCCATCCGGACTCCCCGGGCGGCGCGTCTCCGGCGACGACGTCGCCCCCGGCGTCCACCAGCGCGATCTCCAGGCCCCGCCTCCGCAGCGTGCCGAGGGCCACGTCCGCCGCGTAACCCTTGGCGATGCCCCCGAGGTCCAACGCCATCGCGGGCCGCTCGAGGCGGACGGCCTGACGGGCGGAGTCGAAGGAGAGGTTCCGGAATCCCACCGCGCCCAACGCCGACCGGAGACGGCCCGAGGGAGGCAGCTCTCCCCGCCGGGCAGACCAACGCCACAGCCGGGTGAGGGGGCCGACGGTCACGTCGAAGGCTCCGTCCGTGAGCTCGGACCACCTCCGAGCCGTGCGGAGCAGACCCCACAGATCCTGGCTGACCGGGAGGGCCGCGCCGTCGCCGCTTCGGGCCGCCAGGAACGCGATCTCGCTGTCGGTGCGGTAGTCGCTGAAGAGTGAGTCCAGTCGGGCCACCTCGTGGAAGGCAGCCTCGGCCCCCTCCCGCGCCGAAGCCTCGTCCACGGCATACACCACCAGACGGAAGGGACTTCCCATGACACTGTGCTCGAACTCAAAGCGATCAAGTTCCTGTCCTACTACACTTTGAGCATAACCGAATGAGGTGACGCACAAGAGGAATCCGAGCGCCGGACGGGCGTGCACGGTCCTCTCTCCCCGGCTCCGCTAGTACGCCTGGGTCACGCCCGGCGTCGGGATGGGGTAGCGGCCGTCTCCGTCGGGGAGCACCGGGGGCGGCGCGTCCCAGGCGAAGGTCGCCGGCAGGAGGCTCAGCTCCGAGGCCAGGGCCTCCTCCCATTCCACGACCTGCCCGGAGTAGGTGGCCATGCGCCCG
>JARRLD010000119.1:0-19910 GCA_037387345.1 Gemmatimonadota bacterium | reverse complement strand
CAGTTCGACGAGGCCCTCTACGCCGCCCTGGACTGGACGAGCATGGGCCCCGACCGGGGAGGCCGCTCCATCGGGGTGGCGGGGAGCGACGCACGGCCGCTCGAGTACTACTTCGGCGCCACGGGTGGCGGGCTGTGGAAGACCACCGACGGCGGCCTCACGTGGCGTCCCATGACCGACGGAAAGATCAGCAGCGCTTCGGTGGGAGCCGTCGCGGTGTGCGAGGCCGACCCCGACGTGGTGTACATCGGCACGGGAGAGACCGAGCTGCGGGGCAACGTCCAGCAGGGGGACGGCGTCTACAGGTCCACGGACGGAGGCATGACCTGGGAGCACCTGGGCCTGGAGGAGACGCAGAACGTGTCTCGGGTGCGCATCCACCCCGACGACTGCGACGTGGCCTGGGTCGGCGCCTTCGGAAAGCACTCCGTGAACAACCCCGAACGGGGCGTCTACAAGACCACGGACGGGGGAACGAGCTGGACCCGGACCTTGTTCAAGAGCGACAAGGCCGGCGTCGTGGATCTGGCGCTGGATCCCGGGGACCCCGACGTGATGTACGCCGCGGTCTGGGAGGCCTGGCGAAAAAGCTGGGGCATGTCCTCCGGCGGTGAGGATTCGGGGCTCTGGAAATCCGACGACGGCGGGGAGACGTGGACCGACATCACCCCCAACCTCGGGCTCGAGCCGCCCACCCCTGTCGGGAAGATCGGGGTGGCCGTGTCGGGCGCGAACTCCCGGCGCGTGTGGGCCCTGGTGGAGCACGCCGAAGAGGGCGGCGTCTACCGTTCCGATGACGGGGGCGAGACCTGGGAGCAGATGAACGACGAGCGGAAGCTCCGCCAGCGGGCGTTCTACTACAGCCGCATCTATGCCGATCCACAGGACGAGGACGTGGTATACGCCCTCAACACGGGCTTCTACAAGTCCACGGACGGGGGCGAGACCTTCCCCACCCAGCTCCGCGTTCCCCATGGAGACAACCACGATCTCTGGCTCTCGTCCGCGGACCCCAGGCGGATGATCAACTCCAACGACGGGGGCGCCAACGTCAGCGTGAACGGTGGCCAGACCTGGACGGACCAGGACTTTCCCACCGCCCAGTTCTATCGGGTCATCACCACGGCGCACGAGCCGTACCACATCTGCGGGGCGCAGCAGGACAACTCCACGGCGTGCATCCCGTCCGGCGGATGGAGCCACCTTTCGGCCGGAGGCGGGTTCGGTGGAGGAGGCCACTTCTACTCCGTCGGCGGATGCGAGAGCGGATACATCGCCCCCAACCCCGAGAACCCGAACATCTTCTACGCCGGATGCTACGGCGGCGCCCTTTCCCGATACGACCATGAGACGGGGCTCACCCGGGCGGTGAACGTCTGGCCCGAGAACCCCATGGGCCAGTCGGCGGAAGATCTCCGGGAACGGGTCCAGTGGACGTTCCCCATCGTCTTCGACCGCCACGATGCGGGCCTCCTGTACACAGGGACGCAGAAGGTGTGGCGGAGCCGCACGGAGGGCGAAAGCTGGGAGGAGATCAGCCCGGACCTCACGCGGGCCGATCCCATGACCGTCGGGCCCTCCGGCGGGCCAATCACCCGGGACCAGACCGGCGTGGAGACCTACGCGACGGTCTTCGCCATCGCTCCGTCCTACCACGACCCGAACGTCATCTGGGCGGGCTCCGATGACGGGTACGTGCACGTAACCCGAAACGGCCGGTCCGAGGAGCCCACGTGGGAGAACGTGACCCCACCGGACGCCCCTGACTTCGTGCGGATCAATACCATCGAGGCGTCGCCCAACACCCCCGGCAAGGCCTACGTGGCAGGCATCCGGTATCTGGTGGACGACGACCGTAGCCCCTACGTGTGGAAGACCTCGGATTACGGGCAGACGTGGACCAGCATCGTGTCCGGCATCCCCGAGGACGACTTCGTCCGGGCTGTCCGGGAGGATCCGGTCCGTCCCGGGCTCCTGTACGCCGCCTCGGAGCGCACCGTCTACATATCCTGGAACGACGGTGATTCCTGGCAGCCCCTGACGCTCAACCTTCCCACGGTGCAGGTCTCGGACCTGGTCGTGGAGGATCATGACCTGGTGATCGCCACCCACGGGCGCTCCTTCTGGGTCATGCGCGACATCGACCCGCTACGGCAGATGACCCCCGAGGTAGCGGAGGCAGACATCTGGCTCTTCGATCCCAGGGACGCGACGCGGGGGTTCGACAACACCGTGAACGTGTACTTCAACCTGCAGGACGACGCCGAGAAGGTGACGCTGGACTTCCTGGACGCCTCGGGGAGCGTGGTGGCCTCGTACGAGTCGCCCGACGAGGACGAGGAAGCGGGAGAGGGCGGGGGAGGCAACCCCTTCATGGGAGGCGGGGGAGGGTCGTCCAACCCTTCGAAGATGAAGGGATCGAACCGCTTCCGCTGGAACATGCGCACCGAGGGCTGGACCGACTTCGAGGGGAGGATCTTCTGGGCGGCCGGCAACGTGGGGCCGGCGGTGATCCCGGGACCGTACCAGGTGCGTCTCACGGTGGACGGCAAGAGCCAGACCCGGGATTTCCAGATCGAGATGAACCCGCGGGCCGCCGCGCAGGGTGTGACCCTCGCGGACCTGCAGGCGCGGTTCGAGCTGGCCCAGCAGATCCGGGACCGGGTCACCGAAGCCAACGAGGCCGTCATCCAGATGCGGGGCATCAAGGACCAGGTGGACGACCGCCTCGAGCAGAGCGACAACGGAGAGCTCGAATCTCTGGGGCAGACCGTGAAGACCCGTCTCACGGGCGTGGAGTCGGAGATCTACCAGATCCGGAACCGCTCGGGCCAGGATCCCCTGAACTTCCCCATCAAGCTCAACAACAAGCTCGCCGCCCTGCTGAACCTGGTCGAGGGAGCCGAGGATCGGCCCACGGCGCAATCCTACGCGGTGTTCGAGACCCTGTCCGGCGCGCTGGACCAGGAGCTGGGGCAGATGAGCCTCGTCATCCGCCAGGATCTGGCCCGACTGAACGAGCTCCTCCGGGAGCTGGGATTGGATCCCATCGACGCCGAGCGGCTGATCACGTGACCAGGAGGGGATCGGGGGTGGCGTCCGCTCGACCCTGCTTCGGACTGCGGTGGGCCGGCGTGGTGGGTCTGGCGGCTTGCTCGGGCGGCGTCCCCAGTCCCTACGACGGGACCGATCCCGACGCCGCCGAGCTCCGCATCTTCGCGGAGAACCGCAGCGCGTACGATGTCCGGGTGTACGTCCAGTCCACGCGAGGTCTCCAGCTTCTCGGCATCGTCGGGGGCAACGCCACACGCTCCTTCCGCGTGTCGTGGACCCAGCTCGATGATCTCCGGCTCCGCATCGAGGAGCTGGCAGGACTGACGTATCAGACCAATCGGCTGCCGGTGAGCCCTGGAGATCGACTGGACCTGATCCTTCCGGCGAACCTGAACAACGTCTTCATCCGCCGCCGGTGAGGCCCGCTGCGCATGCTTCTTCGACTCATCACGAGGCTCGTCGGTTGGGCCGTCGCCATCTTCTACGACGTGGAGCGTACCGGTCCCACGCTCCCCGCGGGACCGGTGCTGGTGACGGCGAACCATCCCAACGCGCTGGTGGATCCCCTCGTGATCTTCCGCACCGTCGCTCGGGAGACCCGGCCTCTGGCGAAGGCCCCCCTGTTCGACCAGGCCCTGGTCGGCACCGTGCTCAAAGGTCTGGGGGGCCTGCCGGTGTATCGGCGGGAGGACGACCCGACCTTGATGCACAGGAACGAGCGGACCTTCGACGCCGCCATCGCGGCCCTCCACCGGGGCGAGGCGGTCCAGATCTACCCGGAGGGTCAGAGCCATTCCGAGCCGGCGCTGGCACAGCTTCGAACCGGCGCCGCCCGCATCGCGCTCCAGGCTGAGGCCCGGCGCCACTGGACGTTGGGCCTCCAGATCCAGCCCGTGGGTCTGACATACTCGAAGAAACATCTGTTCCGTGGCCGGGTCGTGGCTGCGTTCGGGCCGCCGTTCCCCGTCGACGGCTACCGGGAGGCCTTCGAAGCGGACCCCCGGCTGGCGGCGCGCCAGCTCACGGGGCGCATCAGGGAGGGCCTCGAGGCGTTGACGCTCAACCTCGAGAATCCTTCCGAGGTGGAGCTGGTGGAGGTCGCCGAGAGGCTGTATAGCCGCCAGAAGAGGCTGGCGGGCTGGCGAGAGCGGGTTCCGTTGGCGGACCGCTTGCCGCGAATGCAGCAGTTCGCCCGGGGACTTGGCTGGCTGAGGGTCACCGATCCGGAGGGGTTTCAGCGCCTCAGCCGCGCCGTACGTCGGTATCGGCGGTACCTGGCGGTGTTCGGAGCCCGGGACGGCGACGTGCCGCCCGGCTACCGTCCCCTCGACGTGGCACGCTACATCCTGGTCCAGACGCTGTTCCTCCTCCTCGTCCTCCCCCTTGCGGCCGTCGGCATGCTGTTCTGGCTTCCGCCGTTCGTGGTCACGCGCTACGTGGCTCCCCTGTTCCGGCCCACGCTCGATCAGGTGGCCACGTACAAGCTCGGCACGGCCATTCTGGTCTTCCCGGCCTGGCTGGCGCTCCTCGCCGCCGGTGCGTGGCTGCTCCTGGGTCTTCGCTGGATGGTGGTCTCCCTCACCGTCTTCCCCGCCGTCGGGTTGGCGGCCATTGCCTGGCACGAACGTCAGGCGCGGCTGTGGGAGGACTTTCGCGTGTGGGTCAAGGTGCTCCGGCATCCGGGGGACCGGGACCGGCTGGCGGAGCAGCGACGGTGGTTGGTGGCCGAGTTCGATCGATTGAGGGATCTGCGGACGGTTGACGGGGAGGGCGGCCAGGGGCACGACAGGTCGGAGGTGGGAGGCGCCGAAGCACCGTCTTGACGGCGCGCCGCCAACCGGGAAGCTTCGAGCGCCCCGTGGGAGTGGAGGGGGACTGGTGTCTCCGGCGGTCTTCAAAACCGTGCAGCCCGGCTAAGCCCCGGGTGGGTGGGTTCGATTCCCACGCACTCCCGCCACTCGAGCCTGGGCCCCGCTCCGCACTCGGGGGCGGGGCCCAGGTCAGCGGGCGGTTGATCCTGAGCGGCGCTTCAGGGTATCGTTTGCCGCCCATGGCCAGCATCCACGCAATCCGAGCCCGCCACGTCGACCCGCGCCGCACCTGTGGCGCCACGAGACGCAGCAGCCGCCTCGCGGCCGCCGGGGCCCTCCTGCTCGTCGTGGCGGCCCTCCCGGTTCCGCTGGCCGGGCAGGAAGCGCCGGTGCCGGATTCGGTGGCGGCCCTCGTCCCGGGAGGCATCTCGCCTCGGGGAGCGTTTCTGCGCTCGGCCTTCGTCCCTGGCTGGGGGCATGCGGCCGTGGGTTCCTTCGACCGCGGAGCCTTCTACGTGGCAGCGCAGGGCGCCACGGCGTTTACGCTCGTCAGGTCCTGGAAGCGCCTCACGGACGCGGAGGAGCGCCTCGCGTTCCGTGAGCGCATCCTCCGGTCGGATCTCGCCGCCGAGGGGATCACCGACCTCGAGGAGATCCAGATGCGTCTCGACAATGACGAGATCCTGGCCGACCTGCGGGGCCTGGAAGAGGCTCGTCGTCAGCAGCGGGAGGACTGGCTCGCCCTGGGGATCTTCCTGATGCTGCTCTCCGGCGCGGACGCGTACGTGTCGGCCCATCTCGCGCACTTCCCGGCGCCCCTCGAGATCGACGCCCGGGCTGGTGAGGGTGAGCGCATGGACCTGTTCGTCAGGATTCCTCTTCCCAGTTGACGATCCGCGGAGCCTCGCCCTCCGCCAGGACGGCATAGGTGGCGTGGTGGACCCAGTCCCCCGGGTTCAGATACCAGCGCTGGGGGGCCACCTCGCGAAGGAGCGGGATGTGGGTGTGACTCAAGATGACGAGATCCAGCCCGGGCTCGGCCTGCATCCGGGCGACCGCCCACTCCTCGAGCCCCCGGGCCTTCGCCCGATCCTCTTCGGTGGGACCGTCCCAGCGATGTTTCGTCTGCGAGACCCCCTGGGCGACGCGGTCCCCCAGAGCCGGGGGGAGAAGCCCGAAGGCGAACCGGGTGAGCCCTCCGCGGAGCACGACCTTGAGCACCCGGTATCCGAGATCTCCCGCCCGGAGCCCGTCTCCGTGGGCCAGCAGGGTCTTCCGGCCGGCGAAGGTCCGGACCACGGGATCCTGCAGGAACTCCACGCCCACCTCGTCCCGCAGGTACCGGCCTCCCCACCAATCGTGGTTGCCCCCCATGAGGGTTACGGGCACGCCGGCCGCCACGATGTCCCGCAGGATGTCCAGCACCCGGTCGTAGCCCCGGGTCGTGCCCCACAGGTACTCGAACCAGAAGTCGAACAGGTCGCCGTTGAGGATGAGTTGGGAGGCCAGGTCGGGGGTGCCGGCGAGCCACGCAAGGAACGCCGCCTCCCGCTCCGGCGGCGCGGAGCCGAGGTGGGCGTCGGACGCCACGAGAACCGGTTTGGTGGACATGGGCGGCGAAGGTGGCGCCGCCGGGGGAGGATCACAAGGGAGCGAGGCCGAACGCGCGGCGTCCTCGGGGGGTAGAAGCCGGCTGTGCTGAACTCCACACGGACCGTGATGCCTCTCGAGACCCGCCCCGCCGCACGTCTGGCGGCACTGGCGGGGTTGCTGACGCTCCTGAGCTGTGCTCCGCCGGCTCCGGTGGTGGTGGCCCCTGCCGAGGACCCCCAGGGACTGGCCCAGGGTCTGCAGCGGGCCACCGGGCTACGCACGCCCATCCTCGTGCGGTTCGCGTGGCAGCTCAACGAGGCCGGGGTCCGGGTCCGGGGTCGTGGCGTCGCGCGCATCGAGCCTCCCTACAAGGCCCGCCTCGACCTGTTCCTGGGCAACGGCGAGACCGTCATGCGGGCCGCGCTGGTGGACGGCGACCTGCGTCTCCCGCCGGGCGCGCCGGAGAACTTCCTCCCGCCGCCGGACCTGATGTGGGGGGTGCTCGGCGTGTTCCGCCCGGAGCCCGACACCCGGCTTCTGGGAGCCGACGAGCTCCAGGGGGGTGATCTCCGGCTGCGCTATCGTTATCCCGATGACCGTGAGCTACATTTTCGTGTGGCGAAGCAGCGCGTGAGGTCGTTGGAGATGGTCGAGGAGGGCCACGTCGTGCAGCGTGTCGAACTGGGGCTGGAGGGCGAGAACCGGTATCCGGCCGAGGCGACCTACCGGGATCTGGCGGCCTATCGTGAGCTCAAGCTCACCCGCGAGACCGTCCAGCAGGTCGGCCCCTTCCCACCCGGCATCTTCGACCCTGCGCCGGGAGTGACGCGATGATCCGGCCGGGCCGGGTCCTGGTGTGCGCCGCGGTGGTGACCACCGCGGGCTGCATGTACTCGTTCCGGGCGGGGAGCTTTCCCCCCGAGCACATCAAGACCATCGCCATCCAGCCGTTCGACAACGAGACCACGCGATTCGAGCTGTCCGGCGAGGTGTACGACCAGCTGCTGCGCAACCTGCCGCGGGCCCTGGGGATCCGCACCGCCGGGGAGGAAGTGGCCGACGCCGTCGTCCGCGGCACGATCGTGCGCTATGACGTGAGGGCGCCCAACTACCGGGCCGGTGCCGAGGGGCAGCCTGCCGAGGTGCTCCAGAGGCAGGTGACCCTCAGCGTGCAGGTGGAGATCGTGGACCTCGTGGAGAACGTCATCCTCTGGGAGGAGCGTTCGGTCCAGGCGGAAGGACAGTTCCTGGAAGCCTCCGAAACCGAGGAGGTCGGACGGGCGGAAGCCATCGAGCTGCTGGTCCAGAAGATAGTGGACGGCGCCCAGTCCAACTGGTAGATTCGGCCTCCGTTTCCCCCGGGAGGGCGCCGCCCGCCCGCCCGCCAGCGTTCACGTCACGCGAGGAATGCCGTTGCTCCGAGCCTTGGGATTGGGTGCGGTTCTCTACGGATTCTGGTTGGTGCTGTCGGGTCACTACACCCCGCTCCTTCTCGGACTGGGCCTGGCCTCCGTGGTGCTGGTCGTCTACCTGGCCGCCCGGATGGACGTGGTGGACGATGAGGGCATCCCGCTCCAGCTTGGAGGGCGCTTCTGGATCTACGTGCCCTGGCTGATGAAGGAGATCTTCCTGTCCAACGTGCGCGTGGCAAAGATCATCCTGACCCCGAGCCTCCCCATCAGCCCCGTCCTGGTACGCTATCACTCCAGCCAGAAGACGGATCTGGGTAAGGCCATCTACGCCAACTCCATCACCCTCACGCCCGGGACCATCACCACCCGTGTCGAGGGTCAGGAGCTCGAGGTGCACTCCCTGACGTGGATGGAGATCGACGGACGGGAGGAGGACGAGATGGATCGCCGGGTGACCTGGGTGGAGCGGGGAGAGCGCCACTGATGTTCGTGGCCGCGGCGGGTGGCATCCTGGTGAGCATGATCCTGGCGATGATCCGGGCTCTGCTGGGCCCCACCGTCTACGACCGGGTGCTGGCGGTCAACACCTTCGGCACCAAGACCGTCCTCTTGCTCGCGGTCATCGGCTTCCTCACCGGCCGCCCCGACTGGGTCGATCTGAGCCTCGTGTATGCCCTGATCAACTTCATCGGCACCATTGCCGTCCTGAAGTTCTTCGAGTACGGAGACCTGGGACGACAGCGCCACGCCGGGGCAGGGGGGAGCTGAATGGGGCTCGTCCTCGACGTGGGGTCCTGGGCCGCCATCCTCGTCGGCCTGTTCTTCATGATCGTCGGCACTGTGGGTGTGCTTCGTATGCCCGACGTCTTCACGCGCCTCCACGCAGCCGGTATGACGGATACGATGGGTGCCGGATTCCTCATCCTGGGCATGTGCCTCCAGGCGGGCCTTTCCCTGCTCACGCTGCGGCTCCTGATCGTGTACGCCTTCCTCATGGTCACCAGCCCCATCGGCACCCACGCCCTGGCACGTGCGGCCCTGGGCGGGGACATCGTGCCGGTCCGCGGCGAGGCCCCGGAGGAATAGCCTTGGTCGCTATCGTCCAGATCACGCTCCTGGCCCTGCTGGCTGTCACGGCCTTCGCTCTGCTCCGCATCCGGAACCTCTTCGCCGTCGTGATGCTGGGAGGGATCTACAGCCTGGTCTCGGCCGCGCTGTTCACGTCGCTGGACGCGGTAGACGTGGCCTTCACGGAGGCGGCCGTGGGGGCGGGGATCTCCACGGTCCTGTTGCTCGGCACCCTGGCGCTCGTGGGTCGGGAGGCCAAGCCCCGCGTGCGTCGGCCCATTCTGCCTCTGTTCGTGGTGATGGTCACCGGTGGTGTTCTGGTCTACGGGACGTTCGACATGCCGCCCTTCGGCGACCCGGCGAACCCGGCCAACCATCACGTCGCGCCCCGCTACATCGAAGAATCACCCCACGAGATCGGCGTGCCCAACATGGTCACCTCGATCCTGGCGTCGTACCGGAGCTACGACACCATGGGCGAGACCACCGTGATCTTCACGGCCCTGATCGGCGTCCTGCTGCTCGTGGGCATGGGCCCCAGCCCCCGTCAGCTCGTGTGGTGGGGGGAGGGCAACCAGGAAGCCGAGTCCAGCGAAGTCGAGCCGGAGGCGCCCGATGGATGATCGCATCATTCTTCGGGTCGGCGCGAAGATCCTGATCCCCTACATCCTGCTCTTCGCCCTCTACGTGCAGTTCCACGGGGACTACGGGCCAGGGGGCGGCTTCCAGGCCGGAGTGATCTTCGCCGCCGGCTTCGTGCTCTACGCCCTGGTCTACGGCCTCGGCAACGCCAAGAAGGTGATGCCGCCGGCGGTCGTGCACGCCTGTGGCGCTCTCGGGGTGATGATCTACGCGGGCGTGGGAGTCGTGACGCTGCTTCTCGGGGGCGCCTTCCTGGACTTCACCGTCCTGGCCCACGAACCCGAGCACGGTCAGCACTGGGGCATCTTGTGGGTCGAGCTGGGCGTGCTGGTCACGGTCTTCGGCGTGATGGTCTCCATCTTCTACGCCTTCGCCGGGCGGAGGAGGGCGGGACCGTGAGACTGCTGGGGCTCTTCAACTACTGGGTGGTGATCGTCCTGATGATGGTGGGCTTCTACACCATGATCTCCCGGGGCAACCTGGTGAAGAAGCTGGTGGGGCTGAGCGTCTTCCAGACCTCCGTGTTCATCCTGTACATCAGCATGGGCAAGGTGAGGGGGGGCACGGTCCCCATCGTCCTCGAGGGCGTCGAGGACGTGCTCTACACGAATCCCCTCCCCTCGGTGCTCATTCTCACCGCGATCGTCGTCGGCGTAGCCACCCTCGCCGTGGGCCTGGGGCTCGTCGTGCGGATCCACGAGGCATACGGGACCGTCGAGGAGGACGAGATCCACGTGCAGGACGACGTGATGTGATGGGAGAGCACCTGCCCGTTCTCCAGGTCGTCATCCCCCTCTTGCTGGCGCCGGTGGCGGCCCTGGTCCGCAAGGCGCGTCCGGCCTGGGGGGTGGCGATGGCCGCCTGCGCGTGGGCGTTCGTCGCTTCGGTGAGCCTCCTGCGTCGGACCCTGGCAGAGGGGACCCTCAGCTACGAGCTCGGAGGATGGCCTGCTCCCTGGGGCATCGAATACCGCCCCGTACGGCATCGAGTACCGGATCGATCTGGCCAGTGCGTTCGTGGCGCTCATCGTGGCGGCCATCGGCGCCGTTTCCATCGTGTATGCCCGGACCAGCGTGGCCCAGGAGATCACGGAGGATCGCTGGCCTCTCTTCTACGCCGCGTTCATTCTCAGCCTCACGGGGCTTCTCGGGATCTCCGTCACAGGTGACGTCTTCAACGTCTTCGTCTTCCTGGAGATCTCGTCGCTTTCGGCCTACGCCCTCATCGCCATGGGGTCCAACCGGCGAGCGCTCACGGCGGCGTATCAGTACCTGATCATGGGGAGCGTAGGGGCCACGTTCATCGTCATCGGCATCGGCCTCATGTACGGCATGACGGGCACCCTGAACATGGAGGACCTGGCCCAGCGGCTCCCCCTGATCGAGGGCAACCGTACGATTCCGGTCGCGTTCGCGTTCCTCACCGTGGGGATCAGCCTGAAGCTGGCGCTGTTCCCCCTGCACCTGTGGCTCCCCAACGCGTACGCCTTCGCACCCTCGGCGGTGACCGCGTTCATCGCCTCCACGGCCACGAAGGTGGCGGTGTACATGCTGCTCCGCTTCGTCTTCACCGTCTTCGGAGTGGCGTTCTCGTTCGACGTCATGCGGCTGGACCTCATCCTGCTGCCCCTGTCGCTCATCGCCATCCTCGCCATGTCGCTCGTGGCCATCTACCAGGAATCGGGCAAGCGACTCCTGGCCTTTTCCAGCGTGGCCCAGATCGGGTACATGGTCCTGGGCATCAGCCTGGCGTCGGTGACGGGGGTGGCCGCGGGCATCCTGCACCTGTTCAACCACGCCCTCATCAAGGGCGCGCTCTTCATGGTCATGGGCTGCATCATGTATCGCGTGGGTACCGTACGTATCGACGCCATGGCGGGGCTGGGGCGGCGCATGCCCTTCACCATGGCGGCCTTCGTCGTGGGCGGGCTCAGCCTCATCGGGGTGCCTCTCACGGTGGGCTTCATCAGCAAGTGGTATCTGGTTCAGGCCGCGTTGGAGCAGGGGATGTGGCCCATCGCCGTCGTGGTCCTGGTGGGCTCCCTCATGGCGGTGGCCTACGTGTGGAAAGTGGTGGAGGTCGCCTATTTCCATCCCGGGCCCGAGCACGGTGAGGACATCCGCGAGGCCCCGTGGAGCCTCCTCGTGCCCACGTGGGTCCTGGTCGCGGCCAACCTCTACTTCGGCATCCATGCCACGTTGACGTCGGGAATCGCGGTCCGAGCGGCGGAGCTGCTCATGGGGATCGGGTCGTGAGCGTGGGCGCCACGGCCGCTGTCGCGGTCCTGTTGCCGCTGCTCGGCGGTCTGCTGGTGCTCGCCCTTCGCCGGTGGCCCAACGCGCGGGAGGCGGCCACCCTCGTCACGGCCGGAGCGCTGTTCCTCACCGTCCTCTCCATGCTGGAGCCGGTGAGGAACGGGACCGTCGCAGGGCTCACCCTGGTGGAGGTCCTTCCGGGAATCACCCTGGGGGTCCAGGTCGAGCCCCTCGGTCTGCTGTTCGCCCTGGTGGCGTCCTTCCTCTGGATCGTCACATCTCTGTACTCCATCGGCTACATGCGTGGCCACCACGAGGAGAACCAGACCCGGTTCTACTTCTTCTTCGCCGTGTCCATCGCCGCCGCCATGGGCGTGGCCTTCGCGGCGAACCTCTTCACGCTCTTCGCCTTCTACGAGGTGCTGACCCTGTGCACCTTCCCGCTGGTCACCCACCACGGGACGGACGAGGCCCGCAGGGCGGGGCGGGTCTACCTGGGGATCCTCCTCACCACCTCGGTGGGCTTCCAGCTTCTGGCCATCCTGTGGACATGGCAGGTCGCGGGATCCGTCGATTTCCGACCGGGGGGGATCCTGGCCGGCAAGGCGAGCACCGGCCTCCTGAGCGCGTTGCTGGTGCTCTACGTGTTCGGGGTGGGCAAGGCCGCGGTGATGCCCTTCCACCGGTGGCTGCCCGCGGCCATGGTGGCCCCCACACCCGTGTCGGCGCTCCTCCACGCCGTGGCGGTGGTCAAGGCCGGCGTGTTCACCATCCTGAAGATCTCCGTCTACGTCTTCGGGCTGGACCTCATGGGGAGCCTGGCCGCCGCTACGTGGTTGGCCTGGGTGGCGGCCGCCACCATCATCCTGGCGTCCCTGGTCGCCTTCACGAAGGACAACCTGAAAGCCCGGCTGGCCTACTCCACGATCAGCCAGCTCTCCTACATCGTGCTCGGGGCGTTGCTGGCCAACCAGTGGGGGATCGTCGGCGGGGGCATGCACATCGCCATGCACGCCTTCGGCAAGATCACCCTCTTCTTCGCCGCCGGAGCCGTGCTGGTGGCCGCCCACGAGACGGAGATCAGCCGCATGCACGGCCTGGGACGCTCGATGCCCATCACCTTCGGAGCCTTCTTCGTAGGCTCCCTCAGCATCGTCGGAATCCCCCCGGCAGGCGGGGCCTGGAGCAAGTGGTTTCTCGGGCTCGGCACCCTGGAGGCCGGACAGATCGGGCTTCTCGCGGTGCTCATGGTGAGCTCGCTCCTGAGCCTGGTCTACCTCCTCGAGGTACCGGTACGGGCCTTCTTCAGCCCCCCTCCGGAGGGCGTACATCGGGCAGCGGGCATCCACGAGGCCCCCTGGCCATCCGTGCTCGCCCTGGTGATCACGGCCGTGGCCACGGTGGCCCTCTTCATCGGTCCATCGACCGTCTACTCCCTGATGATGGAGGTCGTGGCACCATGAGCCACGAGACCGGACATCCGCCGCTGCTCCGTGGAGGTGATCCCGAGGCCCCTCCGCTCAGCCACAGAGCCCGGATGAAGGACTCCGATGAGCCACCGGGAATGTGGGACAAGACGGAGAACACCCGACGGCTGTTCCGCGTCCTATACGCAGCGTGTGCCATCCTGGTGATCCTGGACCTCGTGGTGCACCGTCACGCAGAGCACCCCTGGGAGCACGTGGTGGAGTTCTATCCCCTCTACGGGTTCCTGGGGATCGTGATCCTGGTCATCGCAGCCAAAGGCCTGCGGCGTCTCGCCATGCGGCCGGAGGACTACTACGATGCCGGCTGAAGTGCCTCCTTTCGCCGTCTTTTTCGTGGGGGCGCTCCTCGTCGCCTTGACCCGCGGGCACCTCCGTCGCCTGATCCTGCTCCTGGTCCCCGTCCTCGGAGGCCTGGCTCTGCTGGGTCTCGAGCCCGGGACGACGCTGGAGATCCGGACCCTCGGCTACACGCTGGTCCCGTTCCGGGTGGACCGGCTCAGCCTCCTCTTCGGCTACCTGTTCCATCTGGCCACCTTCCTGGGCAACCTGTACGCCCTGCACCTGGAAGACGACGAGCACGCCGGGCTTCAGCACACCGCCGCCATGCTGTACGCCGGGAGCGCCCTGGGGGCGGTCTTCGCCGGCGACCTGATCAGCCTGTTCGTCTTCTGGGAGCTCCTGGCCCTCACGTCGGTCTTCCTGGTATGGGCCTCCCATACGGAAAAGGCCCTGCGGGCCGGGATCCGCTACCTGGTGATCCACGTTCTCTCAGGCGTGCTCCTCCTCTCCGGCGCCTTGATGCGCGCCCATCAGACCGGCTCCATCGAGTTCGGAGCCATCGGATTGGACGGGTCGGTGGCCGCCTGGCTGATCCTCATCGCGTTCGGCATCAAGGCGGGATTCCCGCTCCTTCATGGCTGGCTCACCGACGCCTATCCCGAGGGCACACCCACCGGCACCGTGTTTCTCAGCGCCTTCACCACGAAGGTCGCGGTGTTCGCCCTGGCCCGGAGCTTCGCCGGCACCGAGCTCCTGGTCTACGTCGGCGTGGTGATGACCTGCTTCCCCATCTTCTACGCGGTCATCGAAAACGACCTGCGGCGCGTGCTGAGCTACAGCATGATCAACCAGATCGGGTTCATGGTCACGGGGATCGGGATCGGGACCGCCCTCGCCGTGAACGGAGCCGTCGCGCACGCCTTCGCCGACGTCCTCTTCAAGGGGCTGCTGTTCATGAGCACGGGTGCCGTCCTGTACATGACGGGGCGGATCAAGGGCTCCGACCTCGGAGGGCTCTACAAGACCATGCCGGTCACGGCCACCCTGTGCATCGTGGGGGCGGCGTCGATCTCCGCGTTTCCCCTGTTCAGCGCCTTCGTCACCAAGTCCATGATCATGTCGGCGGCGTTGCACGAAGGGTACTACTGGCTCTGGCTGCCGCTGCTGTTCGCGTCGGCGGGTGTGCTGGAGCACGCGGGGATCAAGATCCCCTATTTCGCGTTCTTCGGACACGATTCCGGCATCCGGACCCAGGAGCCGCCGCGCAACATGCTGCTGGCCATGGCGCTGGCCGCGGTGGTGTGCGTGGGCATCGGCACGTTCCCCACCGTCCTCTACTCGCTCCTGCCCTACGCCGTGGACTACTGGCCCTACGACGTCAGCCACGTCCTGACGCAGACCCAGCTCCTCGTCTTCGGCATCCTGGCCGTGTACGTGCTCATCCGCACCGGGATCTATCCGCCCGAGCTCCGTGCGACGAACATCGACGCGGAGTGGAGCTACCGGTGGCTCGGTCCCCGGGTGGTCCACGCCGTTGGTGGAGCCGTGGCGCGCATCGACGGAGCCGTCCGAAGCGCCACCATGGGGCTGGTGAGCTCACTCCTCGGCGTCGCGGCCCGGGGCCATGGCCAGAAAGGTCCCCTGGCACGAACCTGGCCGACCGGCAGCATGGTGCTCTGGGTCGCTGTCCTTCTGGGTGTGTCCCTCATCCTGTACCTCTGAGCGCCGCAGGCGGGGCTCCGCGTGACCTACGCCGTAGCAGCGGTTCCCAGCGTCGAGACCGAGCTCGCCCGCTTCCTGAGCGCGCTGGAGGCGGCGGGTGTGCGCGCGCGTGCCGTCCCGGTGGAGTCCGGACCGGGAACGGAGCAGGAGGCGCTACGTGAGGGTGCCGTCGACCTGCTCCTGGCACCCGGCGCCGGCCGCGACCATCTGGAGCCCGGCGTGTGGGCCGCGGCCACCTTGAGCCGTGGCGACCCCGGCGACGTCCTGGTGCAGCGCGAGCCCGCGGATCAGACGCTGGCGTCCGTGCCTCCGGGAAGCCGGATCGCGGTTGCCGGGCCGCGCAGGACCTCGTTTCTGCGCGTCCATCGCCCCGATCTCGTGCCGGTGCGGTCCTGGCCGTGGTCGAAGCGAGAAGGCTCGGCCTGTCGGGCCAGGCCGCGGAGGCCCTGGACGTCCGCGCCTGGGTTCCCGCTCCGGCCCAGGGCATTACGTTGATCCTCTGCCGACCCAGGGACCGGGACGCACGCCGGGTGCTTGCACCCCTGGACGATGGAGTCGCCCAGGCCGCCCTTCAGGCGGAACGCGCAGCCAGCCGGTTGCTGGGCCTGCGCCCGGATGCTGCGGCCGGGGTGGTGGCGCTACCCCAGGGCCGATGGATGAGGGTCTTCGGGATGGTGGCCTCGGCCGACGGACGACGCATGGTCAGAGGCGACGTCACCAGCTCGCCCGCAGGCCCCGAAGCGGCGGGCAGGGCGCTGGCCGAGCTCCTCCTGGCCCGGGGAGCCGAGAGCATCCTCCAGGGAGGAGAGCCGTGAGCATCAGACCCGAGGACAGGATCTTCACGACCGACGAGCTGATCGCTCGATTCGGGCGGCCGCGGGACGGGCGCCTCGTGTTCACGAACGGGTGCTTCGACCTGCTCCACCGTGGGCACGTCGCGTACCTCGCCGAGGCCCGCGCTCTTGGAGAGGCGCTGGTCGTGGGCGTGAACACCGACGCCTCCTTCCGTCGCCTGGGAAAGGGTCCGGGCCGGCCCGTTGTTGCCGAGGAGGACCGGGCCTACCTGTTGGCCGCGCTCACCGGCGTGGACGGGGTATGCCTGTTCGACGAGGACACGCCTCGGGCGCTCATCACCCGGCTCCTGCCCGACGTGCTCGTGAAGGGAGGCGATTACCGGCTCGGCGACGTGGTGGGCCGGGAAGAGGTGGAGGGCGCCGGAGGGCGCGTCGTGCTGATCCCCTTCGTTGAGGGGTACTCCACCACCGAGCTCATCCGCCGTATCCGGGAGGAGACCTGATGGCTTCGACGAGGGTGGACCGCCGGCCCGACGAGCTCCGCCGGGTGACCATCGACGTGGATGTGTCGCCCTACGCGGAGGGCTCCTGCCTCATCTCCACCGGGAACACCCGCGTCCTGTGCACGGCCTCCGTGGCGGAGGGCGTTCCCCCCTGGCGTGAAGCCAGCGGGGCGGGGTGGGTGACCGGCGAGTACGCCATGCTGCCGCGGGCGACGCACACCAGGACGCGACGAGAACGGGACGGAGCCAAAGGTCGCACGCAGGAGATCCAGCGTCTCATCGGCCGCTCCCTGAGATCGGTGACGGACCTGCGCGGCATGGGGCAACGCACCGTCACCGTGGATTGCGACGTGCTGCAGGCGGACGGTGGCACCCGCACGGCCTCGATCACGGGCGCGTGCGTGGCTCTGGCCCTGGCCGGCGCGTGGATGCTCGATCAGGGGCTCGTCGACCGGAATCCGGTCCGTCAGCGCGTGGCCGCAGTGAGCGTCGGACTCGTCGATGGCGAGCCCCGGCTGGATCTCGACTACCCCGAGGACTCCCGCGCCCAGGTGGACATGAACGTGGTGGCCACCGAGGGCGGCGGACTGGTGGAGGTGCAGGGGACTGCGGAAGGGGATCCCTTCCCCCGGGAGGACCTGGACCGGCTTCTGGATCTCGCCCTCGACGGAATCCGTATGCTCATCGCGGCCCAGGGCCAGGCTCTGGAGGGGGGTTGATGGATCTGGTGGTGGCCACCCGAAGCCGCGACAAGATGGTCGAGATCCGGCGCATCCTGTCCGACGTGCCGGGGCTCCGCGTCAGGGACCTCGACGAGGCCGGCGTGCCCTACGAGGCGATCGAGGAGGAGCTGGAACCCTTCGACACCTTCGAAGACAACGCCCGGTCCAAGGCCGAGTACTTCCACCGGAAGACGGGACTCCCCACCGTGGCGGACGATTCGGGGCTCGTCGTGGACGCCCTCGACGGGGCACCCGGCGTGTACTCGAAGCGCTTCGCGCCGGGGGAGGGTCTGGAGGGCCTGGCCCGCGACCGGGCCAACAACGCCTATCTGCTGGACCGCCTCCGGGGCAGGGAGCCCGGCGAGCGTACTGCCCGCTACGTGTGCGTCGCCGTGCTGGTCGGCACAGGGGACGAGCCCCTGGTCGTCCGGGGGGAGGCCGAGGGTAGGATCCTGGAGGCTCCAAGGGGAGAGGGAGGGTTCGGCTACGATCCCCTCTTCTTCGACCCGGAGCTGGACCACAGCTTCGCCGAGATCTCCCGGGACGAGAAGAACGCCCGCAGCCACCGCGGACGTGCCTTCCGGGCCCTGGCTCGGCGCCTGACGAGCGGAGGGTGAGGCGTGGATTCCCGCTACCGACCGACGGACATCGGCCCGACTCCGGACGCAGCGCGGCTGCGCATCGCCTGGGCGGACGGGCACGTCTCCGAATACGAGCCCAGGCTCCTCAGGATCCGCTGTCCGTGCGCCGGGTGCGTGGACGAGATGACGGGCATCCGCGTCCTCCGACCCGAGGACGTTTCGGAGGACGTGTATCCCGTTGCCATCCATTATGTTGGCCGCTATGCCCTCCAGTTCGACTGGAGCGACGGACACGCCACGGGAATCTACCCGTTCGACTACCTGCGGAGGCTCTCGGAGGAGGGGCTCGAGGAGGGCTAGCCCCCAACCCCATGGTTGATATGAGTGTACGCTATCCGACCGCCTCCATGGCGCGTACCCACACCGGATGGGGTATGTCGTCCTCACGCTTCCATCGGGCCCCCGCGGTCCGCCAGTCGGGATCGATCCCGCGGCGTCGCTGATCCTCCACAAGGGCGTCGACCGCCTCGGGGCCAACCTCGGGCGCTCGCCAGCCCCCATCGAAGTGCTCGCGGCCGCGCGGGTCGACGAAGATGGCGCGCCCCTCGCCGCGCCAGACCACACCCTCGCCCCGCCAGACCACACGCCAGCCTCCTTCATGCAGCAGGCGATGGTGGTGATGGCACGCGAGGACCGTGTTCCCAAGGTTGGTCTCGCCCCCATCGGCCCAGTGCTTCACGTGATGGGCGTCGGTGAACCGGGATCCGCATCCTGGAAAACGGCAGCCCCGGTCGCGGACCTCGAGGGCCCGGCGGAGCGCGGGAGGGATCGTGCGCGTCCTGCGGCCCACATCGAGCACCGAGCCGTCGGCGTCGTGGGTGACGTCCACGACGCTGGCGTCACAGGCAAGCCTGCGGGACGTTTCACCTGAAACGCGTGTGCCGTCCTCCAGGTGACGCTCGCCGCCCTCGCCGTCGGCGGCCAGTCCCTCCGTGTCCACGTGCAGCACCACCTGGTAGCGAGCGGCGCGGCTCCCGCTGATCGGTGCGTCCGCCTTGCTCGTGAACCCTGCCGCCAGCGCCCGCTCCGCCACCAGCCCCAGCGCGTCGGCCCGCCGCTGCGCCGCGGCGCGCGTCCTGTCCGCGTCCGGTCCCAGGTCCGCGCCCCCTCCCTCCCGGAACAGCGCGTCGCCCGCCGCGTCGATGGCCCGCATCAGGACGGCCGCCACCTCCGGCTCGATCCGGCCTCGCAGGACGTACATCCCCTCCTCGTCGGGAAAGACCGAGAGCGTGCGCGACTCGTGGTTGCCGCGCTCCCAGGCCGCCTCGTCCCGTCGGCTCCCGCGGCGAAATCCGCGCACCAAACGCTCGAGCTGGGCCACCGTCGTGCCCCGAGCCAGATCCAGCAGGTCACCCTCGTTGTCCGGCGTCGCCACGCGCGAAAGCGCCCGCACCTGCGAGAACGACAGCTCGCCGCGCGCCATCGATGCGCCCGTCTCCGGGAGCGACGCCAGCGACCGGGCCGTGCGCACCCGCTCCCGCGCCGCTCCCAGGTCGATCCCGGTGCGGAACGCCAACCAATGAGCGCACGACTGGTGGCCGTCGAGCTCCCAGCCGCGCCGGCGATCGAACTCCCCGAGCAAAACCCACAGCCGGTGTGTCGCCGCGTGGATATGGGCGGCCAGCGTGGTGATCTCGTCGCTCAGCTCCTCGATGGCATCGAGCTCGGAGATGGACCTGGGCTCGGACCGGGTCGCGGGCTCGCACGGGGTCGTGCGCTCGGCGTGCGTCTGGGCGTAGGAGGTGGCCTCCTCGCGCACGAGGAAGAGAGGTGGGGGGCCGACGCGACGGCACCGGGCGAGGGGATCGCAGGCGGCGGAAATGGCGGCGGAAGCGGATGCGGCGCGGATCACGGGAGCTCTCACGGCTGCGGAGGGATACCGAATACACACCGAAAGCTACCCGGTGGTTCGGCGACTCCCCATAGC
>JARRLD010000118.1:0-36550 GCA_037387345.1 Gemmatimonadota bacterium | reverse complement strand
CTCGAAGCGGGCCAGCTCATCCGCGGTCAGGCCCGGCACAGCATCGCCGATGGGGGCCGACGCCGCCGTGGACGAGGGGTCCCCGCTGCATCCGGCGCTCCAGGTGCAGGCGAGAAGGGACCCGACGAGGGCGTAGAGGCCGCTGCCGCACCTTGCACGACGTTGCAGCACGATACGCATGAAATGCCACCTTCCAGGGGTCCGGGTGCTCGCGGCTCAGGTGAGCCCGACCATGCTGGAGTATACCGTGGGACCCTTTGGTCGGGACACCAGGCGTGTCTCGGGCTTGCACCTTCCGATGCGCCGGGACGGGCCGCCGGACGTGCGCCGCGTCGGTCGTGCGCCCAGAATAGGCCATCGAGTCACATCCGGTGGAGTCGGGCTGCCCAGGCCCACCGCCGCCCGAGCGGGAGGAAGCTCTGATGCGCCGCAACCGTTGTTCGAGGCTGGTGGGGACCTGGCTCTTCCTGGCCGGCACGCCCCTGCACGTGCGCGCGCAGGCGGCCGCACCGTCCGACGCTCCCGATACGCACGCCATCCGCGCCGGCCGGCTCATCGATCCTGCCGACGGCTCGACCCGGACAAACCAGATCATCCTCGTGGAGGACGGTGTCATCACCGGCGTCAGCTCGGCGCCGGAGATCCCGCCCGGTGTACCGGTCATCGACCTGTCCGGGCACACGGTGCTTCCGGGGATGATGGATGCCCATGTCCACCTTACCGTGCGGGTGCCCCAGGGGACTTCTGTGGATGGGTGGGTCAGCGCCACCCCCATGGCGCGGCGGGCCATGGTGGGCGTGCGGCAGGCCCGGGAAATGCTCCTGGCGGGTTTCACCACGGTGCGCGACATCGGCAACTCCGGAAACTACGTGGACACGGAGCTCAGGATGGCCGCGGAGCGCGGAGTGATCTGGGCGCCCACCATCATCACCGCGGGAATGATCATCGCCCCCTTCGGTGGCCAGTCGCGGCTGAACCCCGAGGCTCCGGAGCTGGGCACGGTGGAGTACCTGTTCGCTGACACTCCGGACGAGATGGTCAAGGCCGTACGCCGGAACGTCCACTTCGGTGCCCAGGTCATCAAGATCGTCGTCGACAACCAGGAGTACTTCTACTCGGCGGATGATGTGCGTGTCCTGGTGGACGAGGCGAGGCGCTCCGGACGAGATGTGGCCGCCCACGTGCTCACCGAGCGGGGAGCCCGCAACGCCATCCAGGGAGGGGTTGCCTCTTTGGAGCACGCCTGGCGCATGAGCGACGCCACCCTGGACCTGGCGCGGGACAGCGGCGTGGTGGTGGTGACCTCCGATTTCACTCTCGACGCTCTGCGGGCCTACCAATGGCCTGACGCCCTGACCCGGACGTATCGGGCCCTGGTGGTGGAGCGAATGTCCCGCGCCCTGAATCGTGGGGTGGACATCGTGTTCGGGAGTGACCTGATCTGGGCATCAGGAGAGAAGGACCGGGGTCGGTGGACCATGGAGCAGCTGGTCGCCTTCACCGACGCCGGGGCGACGCCCCTCCAGATCCTCCGGTCCGCGACCTCGGGAGCCGCCCGTCTCTTCGGTGTAGACGGGGAGCGGGGCCGCATCGAGGAGGGATATGCCGCGGACCTCATCGCGGTGGAGGGCGATCCTCTGGACGACATCGACGCGCTGCTGCGGGTATCCTTCGTCATGAAGGATGGTCGGGTCGCGAAGCGTCCCTAACCGGCTCCTCCCCCCCTCCTCCGGCAGCGCCGCCTCCGGCGGCTCCGCCCACGCCACCTCCGGCGCCCGGGGCCACGGCTCCGGACGTGGCGCCCGAGACGTTCATGAACGGGAGGTAGGCGGCGTACGCGGTCGAGTGCCTGGCGGCGGCCCTCTCGAATGCCCGGGTGGTGTCTACGGCCCAGGACGGGACGCGCAGCTCTCGGGTTTCCTTCTTGAGGAGCCTGGCGAGCTTCCTTCCCTCGGCACCGGTATAAGCCGGGTCGAGCGTGAGCCACGGCAGGGCGGAAAAGAGGAACTCGGCGGCGCTGATGGGGGAAACCTTCACCTTCTGCCTCAGCTCTTCCCGCACTCCCTCCAGATAACCCTTGAGCTCCGCGATCTTCTCGGCACCCTGACGGCTTCGGGGGAATCGAACGCTCCCGACGACGGCCAGCCCCGCGGCGACTCCCAGGCCAACGCCTGCCGCGGCCATTGCCCAGGGGCTGCCGAAAACGGCTCCGGCCACGAAGACGATCACCGCCAGGACCGCGGTAGCCAGGGCGAGCATGGCGACCGGGGCGGCCCTCTCGCGTCCGTCCACCAGGTGTCCGGATCCGAGCAGGCCCTCCCGAGCCTCTTCCATCTGCCGTTTTCGGAACTTCTTGCCCTTCGTGGCGAAGTCCTTGAGGCTCTCGTACCGCTCGAGCTCCTGCAGGAGCGACTCCTCGAACCGTGAGAGAGGCTCCTCGTGTGCGTTCTTCCGGTGGAGCACGACCTCCTGGGTCGTGAACCAGCCCTTCTTCCGATCCACCCTCTCGAGGGAGATCACTCCCCGGTCGGCGAGCTGGAAGAGGGTCGCGGGAAAGGCGCGGTCCCACGCGGGCGGGCTCTTGTGGAGAAGAACGGCCGCTCCGGGAAGCTCCATCCCCGGGTGGGTCTGTCGTCGGTTGGGAAACCGGGGTCCGAGGCGGCGGTAGGCGACGACGACGCCGAGGATCAGGAACAGCGCGAACCCCAGCGTGCCCGCCAGGGTGGCCTGGGTCTCGGTGCGAGCGAGCCCGACGGCCCGTCCTTCCATCACCCTCGGAAAGCTCACCCTGACCTGATAGCCTTGTCCGGGTCCCAGCGGGCCCGGGAGGAAGCGGGCGACCAGATCGTCCCCTTCGGTCCCGAGAGAGGCGACCTCAGGTGGATCCAGCGTGACGTCGGAGCGGGACACCGGGACGGCCGGAGGGATGACGATCTCGGCTTCGACCTCGCGGAGAGGCACCTCCCAGCCTTCTCCCACCACCCGCCAGAGGACCTCGTTCGTCCCGTGCAGCTCCCTCAGCGCGCGGGTCAGCTCGTATTCGAGCACGAAGGTCACCTGGCCGGTGCTCGGCGGAAACTCCCAGCGCACGGTGTGGGAGCCCCCGTCCCTGCCTTGCTCCAGGGCCGTGATGTCCACGTCCGGACTGCGGACCGTCACCGTGCTCACGCCGTCACTGTTGGTCCGGGGGATGTCGCGCCTGGCGAAGGTGAACGAACCCGACTGGAAGTCGTAGGTGATCTCCTCCCGGATGTGGTATGAGCCGTCCGGCCCCACCTCCAGCTGGGCCCGGAGGCGGGCGATCTCGTAGACCTGCTCCTGGGCGTGGATGGGGACCGGAAAGCCAACGGCCGCGGCGACGAGAATGATCGGCAGCGCGGCCGCACCACCGAGCGCGCTTCGAACTACCGTGCTCACCATCCGACTACTCCTCCTCCTGTGCCCCTGCATCGCGGTCCACCATCACCCACAAGCCCTTCCCTGCCGGCACGGTCACGGCCGACAGATCTACGGCGCCGCCCGGCTGCAGCCCCTCTACGAACGGGGCCGTCGCCTCGGGTCTCGGGCCCAATCCGAGTACGTTCGTGTCCAGCTCGAGATTCACTACCTGGTCGGTGTCGGACCACGACGCCAGCGCGATGAGCACCCGGTCGTTCCGCAGATACGTGGTGGCCAGGACGTCGTCGCGACCCGTGCGGACGGGCGTGTCCTCCAACCAGTAGCCCAGCATCCGGCTGTCGGCGATGCCGAAGTTCTTCATCAGGGCCCACACGGGGCGGGGATCGACGTCACCGTATTTCCGGGCGGTCATCCCGTACAGCAGGCCCCGATAGGGGTGGCCTCCGTCCTGTAGCATCTCGCCCATCAGCCCGAAGGGCAGGCCCGCCACCTCGGTCATCCAGTAGTCCGGGCCCTGATCGTAGTCGAAGTACTCGCCGAACCAGAGACGGGTGATGTACGGAAAGTGCTCCATGTACAGCATGGCGCTGTTGATGAACCCGTCACGTACGTTGAACTGGTTGGCCGAGTGAAGATCGATGACCACCTCGTCCCGGTGTTCGTGGAGCACGGTCACCAGGCGCTTCACGGTCTCCCGGCTGAACGCGATGTCGTCCAGGTACAACCCGTCGATGTGCTGATCCGCCGCCAGCCACCTCACTCCCTCGATGTAGTAGTTGGTCCACCGGGACGTGCCCTTGTTGAGCACGGCGGCGTCGTCCACCCGCCACGCGTGCCAGGCCGAATGGTAGTGGTCCCTCAGGTGCTCCTGCAGCCAGGAGTGACCGCCGCCCTCGCCGTCGTTGAGGATCTCGTCCCCCAGGCTGCGCAGCGCGAACAGCTCGTAGGCCTTGTAGGTGAGCTCCCTGATGGTGTTGTAGAGCTTTACCTTGATGCCCTTCTCGTGGGCCTCGTCGATGTACGCCGCCTGCCGATCGAGGTTGAAGAACGGGTAGTTGATGTACGGATTGATCTCGTTGGCGTGATGGATGTTCACCACCGTGCCACCCCATGCGCGCACCGAATCCACGGGCACGTACTGGTGAACGAACCGCGTCTGGAAATGGGTCCGGGTATCGAGCGGCTTGAAGGGCGTGACGAGGAAGCGGATGTTGAAGTGCAGCGTGTCGCCCGCGGACAACATGCGCGGCCCCGAGTAGTTCCGGGCAACCACCGCGCCGGCCGTCTCGCGAATCTGGATGCCGCCACGCCCATCGTTGAACCACGAAGGCGGCAAACGCAGGGGCTGATTCCGGTAGAAGTTCGTGTTCAGGGGTCTGACGTAATTGTCGTCCCTGAGCACGTACTGCAGCCCCCGGTTCACGCTTCCCAGCCAGACGCCCTCCTGGTGGTTCTCGACGGCCCAGATCCAGTCGACCGTGTCCGGACGGCGCCCCCCCATGCGCCCCAGGCCGAGCATGTATTCGGCAGCCCCGGGGTCGTACGCCACCGGAAGCGCGATATCGTCGACGGCCACGTCCTGCGAGGCGACCAGCGTGAGCCGCTGATCCAGCATGCCGTCGTACTCGAGGCTCCCGTCCACCAAAAGCTCGAATCGTCTCGAGGTGCTCCGGGCGGTCCACCGTGCGCGGCTCGGGGCCGCGCGCTCGACCTCGAACGGATCGTGACGGAACGACTCCATTTCACCGTCAACCACCACCTGCAGGACGAGAGGGCGAGCCAGGATGGGCTCTCCCGGGCCGTTCACGTCGGTGACGTCGGCGGTGAAGTGACTGACGATGCGTTCCGGGAGCCCCGCGGGGCCCAGCTCCACGCTGCGTCCCAGCACGGACAGGGAGCGGCCCTCCACGCTCACCGGCTCGAAAGGCTCGATGATGAACGCCGGATCCGTTCCCGCCGTGGAGTTGAGCCAGGCCAGGCGGGTCATCAGCTCCGGATCGTCGGTGCCCCCGTTCACGGCGCTTCCGCCGCGGACGTCGAGCACCACCTCGAGAGACTTGGCCCCGAAGTTGGCCGTGGAGACCGTCACGGAGCCCTCGACGCGACCTGGGCGTTGTTCCGGAGGAACGCGCAGGCCCAGCCACAGGGGCTGCACGGTGTGGGCCTCCACGCCGAGCCGCTTCTCGAACGGCAGGCCGTTCTCGTCGACGCCCTCACAGTTGTAGCAGGTCAGGGCATCGAGCCAGGGCCGCGGAAAGCCGTCGAACTGCACCTGGAGGTCGTCCAGCGCCTCCGATCCGGCGACCACCGCCACCTGGAAGGTGAACGCCTCGTCGCGGAGGACCTCACTGCGGAACGGTCCGTCGGGCGAGCGCCGGGTCCAGTGCCAGGGAAGAAGGTGGCGCATGCGCACCGGGTAGTCCCGATGCTCGGCGACGAGCCTCCAGCCGTCGGGGGCTCCCGCCATGAAGGTCGCGCGCTCCTCCGGCGTGGCGATGACCTCCATGGGGAAGAAGCTGTGGAACTCGTCAACCGACTGGATGCGCGTGGCACGGGCGCGGGGCAGGCTCTCGGGCGAGGTGGCCCGGACCGCCGCGACCCAATCTGCGTCGGGCTCGCCGGAGAGGTCGGGATAGGTGACGGTCGGGTAATATCCGCCGGTCGAGCGCCACGGCATGTAGTAGACGTGGTAGGTGTTCGAGCCCGGCCTGGGCCTGAAGACGATGTCGCCGGAAGCGTTCTCCACCCGGAGGGGCAGCACCTCCGGGATCGCCTGCCCGGTGGCGGCATCGACGACGATGATGGACTTGGCCTCCGGGCTGGGGTCCGGTCTCCTCCAGGGGAGGATGACCCGGACCGCGGAGGCGCCTTCGGGCCCCTCCGCCTGGTCCGTCCACGACGACCACGGCGCGGTGGTTTCCCCAGGACGTGCCCTCCTCCCCGGCGGGGAGAAAAGGCGCCCAGCCGCCGGTCTCGAAGACCACGCCGTCGATCGTGTCCGGGATGGCCGGCGCCCGGTACAAGGCCAGGGATTCCGGAGCGGGCTTGCCGCACCCGAGGAGGACGAGGGCGGCCGACAGCGTCGGGAGCGTGCGGACGGGTCGCGCGGAACGAGTCAGAAGCATGGCTATCCGCCGGTGAGGGCCCGCAGGATCAGCTCGCCCTCGAAATCGGAGAAGAGAAACGGGAAGTCCGTCGCCAGCGCCCCGGCCGCGCCTTCCTCGCCTTCGAGGACGGCGCGGGCCAGGGCCGTGGCGAACCGACCCGGCTCGCCCACGGAGAACAGGTCGGACGGGGCGGCGTTCCTCATGTCGTCGCTGGCGGTGGCCACGGCCTCCAGGGCGTCGGCTCGCCCGAGGGCTGCCAGGGCGGCGACCGCCAGAATGTCGAGGCGGGAGGTTCCGAAGGTCCGGGGCAGCTCCCGGCCCTCCGGCGCAGCGCGCTCCGATCCGGTCCCGGGCTCGGCGAGTCCCGGGGTGGCGTCGATGACCGCTTCGAAGGACGCCGCGGCCCCCTCGGCGTCACCCGCCATGACCCGGGCTCGTCCCAGGAGGAACCGGACCAGCCGCTCCTCGGGCTGGTAGGGCCTTCCCTGGCCCAGGTGCTCTGGCCACTCCAGCGCGGCATCCAGGTGGGCCTCCGCCCGGTCGGGGTCGCCGGCTTCCAGCGCGTCCATGGCAACCAGCGTGTGGGCCTGCTCGTAGAGGCGATGGCTTTCCCGTGCGTTTTCCGAGGGTAGGACGCGAGTGTCGGCGAGGATCGCCGTGGCCTCCTCGGCCCGGTCCAGGTGGACGAGGGTGCGGGACTCCAGGAGCGCCAGATTGAAGTCGCCCGGGAAGCGATCGCGGCCGGCTTCCACGGCGTCCAGCGACCGGGCCCAGCGCCCCAGGTCTTGAAGGCGACGGACCAGGCGAACGTGGAAGAGTCGCGTATCGGGATCCAGGGCGACGGCTCTGTGGAGGTCGGAGATCGAGCCGGTGGCGGCGGATGCGTCGGCAAGGGAGGCGCGAGTCGCGTAGAAGGCGGCGTAGTCGGGCCGGCCCCCGAGACCGTCCAAGAGCGTCCACGCCTCGTCCGTCCTGTCGACGGCCCAGAGGTTCAGGGCCAGGAGGTAGCGCCAGACCCAATGGGGGTCGCGATCGATGGCCCACCGAAGGGCCGCCAGGGACTCCCGGCGGAAGGGGAACTGGAAGTCGGGTGTGCCCGGGTCCTCGAGGAGGCCGTCGTCGCCGGAGAGAAACGCGAACCAGGCCCGATGCACCGGACCCGCCGCTCGCCATCCGTACAGATCCAACAAGGCCCGCGCATCTTCCGGCCGCCTCAGGCCGTGATAGAGGAGGGCGAGCTCGAGGAGCGTCTGGTCGGGGTACTCTCCACCCAGAGCCTCCAGGAGCGTCCGCGCGGAGGAATCTCCCGGCGCGCCCAGGTAGGCTTCCGCCCTGGCGAAATGGTGAAGCGGATCCAGCCGCAGGAGCTCCCCGCGGGCTTCGTCTGCCAGGGCTCGGTTTCCCCCCAGGCGGCCGGCGACGGCCAGCACCCGCCATCCGGGCACGCTGTATCGATCGAAGTCGATGGCGAGACGCCCGTAGCGCTCGGCTTCGCCGAGATCTCCCTCCTCGATCATCACCTCGGCGAGCTGCGCGTACGCCGCGCTCCGGTAGCCGGTGGATCGTGCTGCCCAGCCGAACGAGTCCCGGGCGTCGGCATGGCGGTCCAGGGCGCGGTAGACCAGGCCGGCGAGGAAGTTGGCCCGGGGATCGTACGCGTCCAGCTGGAGAGCCCGGCGCGCGCGCTCGAGGGCCCCGGGGTAGACCCCGGCGCGGTAGTCCAGCTCGGCCAGCCCCAGCAGGGCCTCCCGGTTCCAGGGCTCGTTCTCCGAGACGCTTTCGAAGATCGCCTTCGCCTCCGCGTAACGGCGGGCCTTCATCTGTTCCCGTGCCTCGAACACCGCCTGGTCCGTCTCCGGGATCCTCGCCGTGGCCTCGGGGTCCGTGGCGAAGGGGCGGGTCAGGCGGCGGTCGGTGGCGCCGGAATCGAAGTCAAGATCGAGCTCCTCGAGGCGCACCCGGAACCGCTCCACCTCGCCGATGGACGCGGTGACGGTAGCGCGCCCAAGGGGGCGCAGGTCCACGGGAGCGACCTTCACCCGGGCACCGTCCGCCCACACCTCCAACGTGTCGGCGACGGTCCGGAAGGCATTCACGCGGACGGTGAGGGTCTCGCCGTCCCGCTCCACGTGCATGGCCCCGTCCCTCGACGCGTCGGTGAGGCCGCCGATGCCTTCCAGTGGGAACCAGGTCTCCGTCCAGCGGCTCGACGAAAGGGGGTCGAAGCCCACCTGGGTGACGGGATTCCGGTCCGACCCCGGGGAGTACTGGACGAAGAGCCGCCCAGCCTGGAACTCCACGTACTGCCCGTCGGTGTCGGTGAGCAGATCCTCCCACACGCCACCCTCCCGGGACAGCGCCCACAGCCAGAGCTTCTGTCCCGGCATGTCGTCGTACGGCGCCCAGTGGCCGAAGCCGTAGTCGTCGTCCAGGTAGTAGCCCCCGAAGAAATCGTTGAGCTCCCCCACCACGTGATAGGATTTGTGGCCCTCGAAGGTGTTGTTGCTGTATCGCGGCAGGTAGCGTCCGCGCCCGTCCACGGGCCATGGGTGCGCGGTGCCCGAGTGCTCGAGGTAGGCGTTGCCCGGAATGGACATCTCGAGGTCCTCACGGGCGAAGGCCGCCGCCGTCATCCAGTTGTAGTAGGGCTGCTCGAGCGGAGTGGGGTTGGACCAGAGGACGTTGGTCTCGAAATAGGCCCGGTCCGCCGGGAGCCGGATCTCGACCCTCCAATCGGTGCGGGAGGGGAGGTCCATGGCGCCGACGAAGCAGCTCACGCTTCCGTCGTCGTTCTCCCGCAGCAGGTAATCCACGGGGGTGGCGGTGGCAGGCGTGTGCCCGATGACGCCGAAGTTGAACTCGATGCCACCGGAGGTCCACGGGCCACGCAGCGCGATGTTTCGGAACTTCATCACCTCGTTCCGATAGATGAACTCCTGACCGGTCTCCCTGACCACGGCGCCCCACACCTTGCCGCCGACCTCCGGCAGGACGAAGACCTCGATCCACTCGTTCTCCAGGCGCACCACCTTCCACTGCCGGGGCTCCGGGGTGGCCGCGTAGCCCTCGAACGTATGGTAGGGATAGAGGCGCGCGTCCCGGGTCAGGATGGGCACCGGGTCCGGCTCGGCGAACGGATACGTCGGGAGGGTCCAAACCTCTTCCGTGATGGTGGCGGTCTGGGCGGTGGCGCCCGCCGGGTCGAGCGCCGCCAGGGCGAGCGCCAGGACGCAGAGCGGGCGAGGTGAGCTGAGCATGGTGGCCGCTTGGGAACGTGGCGTGGATCGCGGGTGGGCCCCACTCGCGTACGGCCAGACTACAGGATCCCGTTCAGCTCCGCGACCGTGCGCCGAGCCTCCGTCAGCTCATGGAGGTCAGGGTCGCCCCTCGCCGCCCTGCCGGAGGGCCTGGATCCGCAGCCGTACCAGCTCCTGCGCCAGCTCCAGCTGCATCACTTCCAACCGGGCACGGGACGGCACACCAGGGAGGTGTTCGTCGGTCGGGAGGAGCGGAGTCAGCGCCCCAGAAGCTCGAAGGGGTCGTCCACGCCTTCAGCACCCTCCTTCAGCTTGACCAGGACCGAGCGGAGATCACCCCCGCGGGCGTCCAGAAGCGCCTGGAAGTCCGGCAGTCGATGGTAATAGCGAATCCGGGAGAGCAGGGTGGCGTTGTTGAGGGGCGTCTGGCGGAATCCGGCGAAGGTGTAGGCCTCCAGCTCCGGCGTCAGCTCCTCGTCGAAGGTAACCAGAGCCTGGGCGAAAACCTCTTCCCTGAGGCGCAGCTTGTCGGCGTGTGATCGCGAAGCGTCGCCGTACACGGCCTCCAGATCTTCGACGAGATCGTCCACGAAGACGCTGAAGCGTTGCACATCCCGCCAGCGGGCCTGGGCTCTTCGGCATTTCACCGTGTCGGGCCCACCCCCCCTGCGCGTGCCGAAGAACTGCGCGGCGCCGGCGCGGCCCACGAAGGTGGCATAGCTCTCGTTGAAGCCCACGTGGCCCGGTACGAAGAGGTGCTGATGGGAGAGCTCGTGGAGCACCGTCTCGACCACGTCCACGTCGTCCGCCCGGAGGACCGTCGAGAGGATGGGGTCGTTGAACCATCCCAGCGTGCTGAAGGCGGACGTGGGGCGAACGTAGGAGTCGAAGCCTTCCTCCTCCAGGTCGGCTGCGGCCTTCAGGGCGCCCTCCACGCTGAAGAACCCCCGGTACGGTACGTGGCCCACGATGGGGAACCACCACGTCTTCGGGACCAGGCGGTCCTTGTGGGCGGCAGACACCACCAGAGCGAGTGTGTCCCGGTCCAGCCTGGTGTACATGGTGTAGGCTTCGCCCACGTCGATTCCCAGCTCCGCCTGGGCGAAGCGGCGCGCCTCCACCACGAAGCTGAGCTTTCCCCGCGTGTCCGCATCCGTGGTCGGGTCCAGGATGACCTCGGGGATGGGGCGGCGGGCACGGAGGATCTTCGCCTCGGCGACACCCGCCCGGATCACGTAGAGGGGCGAGCACGCCCAGGCCGTGACCACCAGCGCGGCGGCGCTCAGAAGCAGAACGGCCCGGAGAGCCATCCTCCGTCGACGGCGAGGTTCGTTGCTCACGACTCCCTGGTAGGCGTGAGGGTGGCTCCGTGTTTCCGACGGCACCCGGCGCAGCACCGCCGGGTGCCACCGTATCCGCCCGGAAGCGACCTCAGCGGCCGCCGCCTCCGATTTGCCGCATGAGCGGCACGCCACTTTCCGTGGGCACGTATACGACGGATCCCGACGGCAGCTCGCCCAGCGTCTCGATGTAGTGGAAGGTGAGGTAGGCGGGGGTCAGCCCCTCGGAGATGATCTTCTGAGCCTCCGCGATGCCCTTGGCCTCCTCGATGGCCTGCAGCGCACGCTCCTGGATGATCTCGGTCTGGAAGCGCTCGGACGCCACCTGTTGCTCCCGTTCCAGCCGGGCCTCGATGGCCTCTCTCACCCGGGGCGGCGCCTGCACGTCGCGTACGAAGACGTCCAGCACCTCGATCCGGTCACCGGCCTTGGTCTGGATCTCCTGCTTCATGCCCGCGGCGAGCTCTCGCCGGTTGGGCGAGAAGATCTCGTTGATGGACTTGGTCGCCACCGCATCGCGTACCCCGTTCCGTACGGCGTTGAGGACGATGCGGTTCTTGATCTGCTGTTCGCTGCCCAGGCGCTGGTACAGATCCGGAATCGTCGCTCCATCCAGGCGGAAGAGGAGGGAGACCTCGAGGGCCACATTGAGCTGCTCGCTGGTCTGTGCCTCGATGCGCTCCACCCCGCCGTCGATGGGGAAGCTCTGCTCCCGCACGGACATCTTCTCGACGCTGGCGAGCGGATTGATGAGGTGGACGCCCTGATCCAGCGGATCCGGATCGACGGTGCCGAGGAAGTGTTTGACGCCCACCTCACCGACAGAGATGACCGTGAAGCCACTGGCCAGGACAAGGAGCAGGCCAGCGAGCATGAAGCCGTATCCCGCCAGCTTCGCGGTCCCTGCCGAACCTTTGGTCAGGGTCGGGCCTGCGGAACGGATCACCGCACCGAGGAGAATGGCGAATGCGGCCAGGATGATCGAACCCATGAAATGCCTCCGGGTCGTGGGGACGCGTTCAGTTCATAGTGCCGGTTGTCCGGCATCATGCAATACGGGCCGGCTCAGGTGCATCTTCGAGGAGCCCCCGACTAACCGTCGCCGACGTGGGGTCGCTGGTCGGGATCCACCGCCATCCGAAGCTCGATCAAGTCGGCCTCGGCCGCGATCTCGTCGGGGATTTCCCGAGCGGCCGCCTCCAGGGCCTCCCGGGCGTCCCCGCCCTCTACGACGAAGGTGTGGTAGCGCTGATAGGGGCCGCCGTACCGCACGGTGATCTGGAACGTCATGACATGATACCACGGGTGTGTCGAATCCAGGGTGGGCCGCGGAAGCGCCCGGTCCGAGGAAATCTACGCGTTCTCCCGGAGCCGATCACGGTGACAGCCCTGTTGGGAACCTCGACCCGGCTCTATCGTCGGCCCATGCGTGCCGCAGCCCTCGCCTACCGTGGAGCCCAGCACCTGCTCCGGGCCCTCACGCCGTTGTTGGGCGGCGGCGGCTCGAAGCTGGCTCGAGGACTGGCGGGGAGGCGGGCCGCCCACGGCCGGCTCGTGGCATGGGCACGGGAGCACCGGGACCCCGACCGGCCGGGACTCTGGCTTCATGCCCCCTCGGTTGGCGAAGGGCACCAGGCTCGGGCCGTGCAGCAGGCGCTCGAGCGCCTGCTGCCCACGCTCCAGACGGCGTTCACCCACTTCTCGCCCTCCGCCGAGGCCTTCGCGGCGTCGATGGGCGCAGACGTTTCCGACTACCTGCCCTGGGACCTCCCCGATCCGGTCGGAGAGGTGCTCGGGGCCCTGCAACCGGATATGATCGCGTTCACCAAGACGGAGGTGTGGCCCGTCCTCGTGGAGGAAGCCGCGGCTCGTGACATCCCCATCGCCATGGTGGCAGGAGCCGTGCCTCCCGGGGCAGGACGCTCTCGATGGCTAGCGCGTAAGATGCTCGGGCCCACCTGGCACCGGCTCTCCCTGGTCTGTGCGAACACGCCGGCGGACGGCGAGGGCTTCCGCGCCCTGGGGGTGCCGGACGAGGTCATCCTGGTGACGGGAGATCCCGGCATCGACTCCGCCGCGGCGCGGGCCCGGGCGGCGGACCCCGATGCGTCGTACCTGACGCCCTTCCGCGAGGATCGGCGGCCCACGCTGGTGGCCGGATCGACCTGGCCGGCCGACGACGCGGTTCTCCTGCCGGCGTTGGAGATCATTCGCCCCGCCGTCCGGGACCTGAGGGTGGTGCTGGCCCCCCACGAGCCCGACTTCCGACAGGTGGACTCGTTGCGTGCCACCCTGGAGTCCAGGGGATGGACCACGGCGGCCCTGGAGGAGGTGGAGGATACAGGGGACGTGAGCGGTGTGGACGCCGTGGTGGTGGATCGCGTGGGAGTATTGGCCCACCTGTATACGCTCGGGGACGTGGCCTATGTGGGCGGTGGGTTCCACGACGCGGGACTGCACTCCGTCCTGGAGCCGGCGGCAGCTCGCGTTGCCGTCACCTTCGGGCCGGGCCACCACAATGCCCGGGCCGCCCGTGACCTCCTGGCCAGTGGGGGGGCGTCGGTGGTGGAGGATGCGGAGCAGCTGGCGAGGGTTCTGCAAGGCTGGCTACTGGACGGGGAGGCCCGCGACTACGCCGGGGAGTGCGCCTTCGGCTATATTGAGCGCCATCTGGGGGCCGCGGACCGGACCGCCGCGCTCCTGGCCGATCTGTTCCATCCTCCTTCGCCGACAGGCGGGACATGACCCGACCGGAAGACATCCCCGAGATCACGCCCACGGAGCTCAAGGCTCGTTTGGACGCCGGAGACGTTCCGGTGCTGGTGGACGTCCGCGAGCATTTCGAGAAACGCATCGCGGATCTCCCGGCCAACGGCCAGGTCCATGTTCCCACCGGGGAGTTCCTCCACCGAATCGGGGAGTTGGATCGAGACCGGGAGATCGTGCTCTATTGCCGGACGGGGAGTCGGAGCACATGGGCCGCTCGGCTCCTCATGGAGCGTGGATTCGAGCAGGTGCTGAACCTGAAGGGCGGGTTGATGGGTTGGCGCGCCGACGTGGATCCCACCCTGCGGGCGTACTAGGGGCGGCCCTCCATCGTGATTCGTGGTCCCCGGAGTCCCATCCTCCCCTGTCTCTGGCTGATACTGTCCGCCTGTGAAGCGGGACCCTCCGCCTTCGACAAGCGCGAGGCGGAGGCCGGGCCCGAAGACACGGCCGACGTGTCGACGCTGCCGGAGGTCCCCCACGCGCCCGACGTGGAGCCACAATTTCCGGAGGTGCTGGCTGCCAGGGGCCCGCAAGACACGGCGCGCGGCGGGGAGGCAGGAATCCCTCTCGACGATTCCGTAGGCGGCCGCTCGGTCCCGGAGCCTGGTGCCGTCAAGGACCCCGGGGCGCCGCCCTCCGCGGGGCACGCGCCCGCAGGCGAGGCCCGTTTCCCGCGTCCGGAGCACGTCAGGGGACTCTACGTCAATGCCTGGGCCGCGGGGTCCACCCGCCGGATGGACGCGATCCTCGACGTGATCCGGCGCACCGAGGTGAACTCGCTGGTCATCGACATGAAGGACGCCAGCGGGTACGTGAGCCACGCCACCCGGGTGCCGCTGGCGCGGGGCATCGGCGCGACGGAGGAGATTCGCATCCGCGACCTCCCCGGCCTCCTCGAGCGCCTCGAGGACGAAGGAGTCTATCCCATCGCCCGGATCGTGGTGGTCAAGGATCCGGTTCTGGCCGAGGCCCGGCCGGAGCTCGCCGTCCAGGACACGGCGGGAGGAGTGTTCGTTGACAGCAAGGGCCTCAAGTGGCTGAACCCATACAGTCGGGCGGTCTGGGACTACCACGTCGACATCGCCCGCGAGGTGGCGGAGATGGGCTTTCCGGAGATCCAGTGGGACTATGTGCGCTTTCCGGATCTTCCCGACTCGGACAAGGTGCGCGCGGTGTACCCCGGGGCGGGGCCCACCTCCCGGCCCGACGCGATCCGGGGATTCCTCGCCTATGCCCGGCAGAGCCTCTCGGAGCTGGACGTGGTGGTGACCGCCGACGTGTTCGGGGTGACCACGTCGGCCTCACGGGACGTGGGCATCGGGCAGGTCTGGGAGTCGTTCATCGGAGCGGTGGACGTGGCGCTTCCCATGGTGTACCCGAGCCACTACTGGACCGGAAGCTTCGGCTTCGACCGGCCCAACGCCCATCCGTACGAGGTGGTGCGCAACGCGCTGGACGACGCCATACGCCGCTCCTCCAGCGTCGACTCCGCCGGAGCCACCCGGCCGTGGCTCCAGGACTTCACCCTCGGGGAGCCGGTCTACGGCGTGCCGGAGGTGCGGGCTCAGATCCAGGCCACCTATGACGCCGGAATCCAGGAGTGGATCCTCTGGAATCCCGGAAGCCGCTTCACCATCGGAGCCCTGGAGCCGGTGGACGGCTTCCCCTTCGAGCCCATCATGCGGGTAGCAGATTTGGTGATTCCGGTGTCCCTCAGATGGACCCTCCTCGACTCGGCCACCGTGGAGCCCCTCATGGGTCCGGATTCCGTGGGGGCTGCGGGGCCGGATTCTCTCATCACCGCCCCCGATAGCGCGGGGAGGTCGCCCGCGAGCGACAGTCGAAGGTAGGTGCCAACAACGGCGCACGCCGGTGGCGGCCGTCCACCTGGTCGGTGCTGTCAGCTGTCACCGGACTCCCAGTGGCGGATTCAGCTGGGGGCGCGGGTGACGTTGGGCGGAGGGCCCAAGGGGCGTTGAAGGACCTCCGCACGAGCAGGGTGTATCCGTCGACGTGGTGCGGACCCCGTCAGCCGGCGACCGAGGCGGCGAACTGCAGCTCGTAGAGCTGGGCATAGAGTCCCTCCCGCCGGAGAAGCTCGTCGTGGGTGCCCTCCTCCCGAAGTCTCCCATGATGCATGACGAGGATCCGGTCGGCGTGCTGGACCGTGGAAAGCCGATGGGCGATGATCAGCGACGTGCGATCGGCCAGGAGCTCGTCCGTCGCCGCCTCGATCTTGGCCTCGAGCTCCGAGTCCACGGAGCTCGTGGCCTCGTCCAGGATGAGGATCTCGGGATCGAAGGCCAGGGCCCGGGCAAAGCTCACCAGCTGACGCTCCCCTACCGACAGGGTGGCGCCCCGCTCGCCGAGATCCTGGGCATACCCGGCCGACAGCCGGTCGATGAACGAGGCGGCCCCAACGCGCTCGGCGGCCTTCCGGATGCTGGCGGCGTCGAGATCCGAGGCGCCGAGTCGGATGTTGTACGAAACATCCTGGCTGAACAGAAAGACGTCCTGGAGCACCAGACCCATGCGGCTGCGCAGGTCGTTGACCCGCAGATGGTGGATCGGTACGCCGTCCAGCAGAATCTCGCCCCGGGTGACATCGTAGAATCGCATGAGGAGGTTGATGACGGTCGTCTTTCCGGCCCCGGTATGACCCACGATGGCGACCTTCTCGCCTGCAGCCACCCGGAAGCTGAGATCTTCGAGCACCCAGTCCGGGGTCCCGTCCTCGCGCTCACCGTAGGCGAACCACACGTTGCGGAACTCGATCTCGCCGTCCAGGACCGGCGGTAACGGGAGTGGGTCCGGCGGATCGGTGACCCGGATCTCCCGGTCGAGGAGCCGGAAAACGCGCTCGGACGACGCCATGGCGCCCTGGAGGAGGTTGTACTTCTCCGACAGGTCCTGAATGGGACGAAAGAACCGACGTGCGTATTGCAGGAACGCCGCCACCACGCCGACGGTCACCGCACCTTGCTGGATCTGGAGGCCACCGTACCAGAGGATCAGGGCCAGGGCGATGGCCGTGAAGAGCTCGATGACCGGGAAGAAGAGAGCGTAGTACGTAATGGATCGCAGGTGTGCCTGGAGGTAGCGATCGTTGAGGCCGGCATGCTTGAGCCCGTCCGCTTCCTCCCGGTTGAATAGCTGGACGACCCGGATGCCCGTGAACCGCTCGTGGAGGAAGGCGTTGAGCCGGGCCAGGCGCACCCGGATGTCCCTGTAGGCCGCGCGGATCTTGGCCCGGAAGACGAAGGCCGCGACGAAGACCAGGGGGAGCACCGCGAAGGACACCAATGCCAGGCGCCACTCCATGCGCAGCATGGCCGCCACAATGAACGTGAGTGTGAACACGTCGCCGAACACCGAGACGATCCCCGAGCTGAACAGCTCGTTCAGGGTTTCGACATCGTTGGTGATGCGGGTCATCAGGCGACCCACCGGGTTCCGGTCGTAGAACTTCAGGTCGAGTCGCTGGAAGCGGCGGAAGATCTCCGTGCGGAGATCGTACATGACGCTCTGCCCCAGCCAGGTCGTGAGGAGGACCTGCCCGTATTGGAGCGCCGAGCTGAAGACCACGGCGGCGACGTACAGGAGCGTGAGCCGCCCGAGCAGGCCGACGTCACCTGCCGGAATGGCCCGGTCGATGACCTGCTGTGTGAGCCATGGCCCCACGATCTCGAGCGCCGACGCCAGCATGAGCAGGACGATCGCCCCCGCCACAGGCAGCTTGTAGGGTCGCAGGTACTCGAGGAGTCGGCGCATCAGGCGGGCGTCGTACGCCTTGCCGAGGGCCCCGGGAGCGGTCGGGTACCCTGTCCGTGACGGTGGCGTTCCCCGAGGCGGGGTGAGGCCGTCGGCGGGCCCGGCCGTCAGTCTTCGCGGAGCGCCTCGATGGGGTCGACACGCACTGCCCTGCGTCCCGGAAGGAGGCACGCCATCGCCGAAACCGCCAGCATCAGACCCGTCACACCCACGAGGATGAGCGGATCCCGCGGCGATACCTCGTACAGCAAGCCCTCGAGCACGCGCGTCAACGCCAGGGCGACGACGAGGCCCGCAGCGATCCCGACCCCCACGAGGGTCATGCCCTGCCCGAGGACCAGGCTCAGAACGGCCCGTGGCGAGCCACCGAGGGCCAGCCGGATGGCGATGTCGGGCCGGCGACGCTGCACCGTCTGGGCCAGCACACCGTAGAGGCCCACCACGGCCAGAGCCAGGGCCACCGCCGCGAAGGCCGTCAAAAGGGTGGTCAGGTGTCTCGGCCTCGTGAGAGAAGCGTGAAGCACGGCTTCGCCGCTGGCCACGTCCGTGAGGGGGAGGCCAGGGTCGGCCCGCCGGATCTCCGTACGAATCCTGGCGACGAGTCCGCCTGGGTCGCCCGACGTTCGGACGTACAGGAACGGGGCGGTGGATCCCCGTCGGGGATCAGGCATGTACACCGCTCCCTGACCTTCTTGCCCGGCCTCCGAGTACGGCACGTCGCCGACCACGCCGACCACCGTGATCCAGGGACCCGTGGTCTGGCCACCGGAGCGCATGCGCCGGCCCACGGCGCTCCCGTCCGGGAAGAACCGGCGTGCCCACGCGCGGTCCACGAGCACGACGGGCTCGGCCCCGAGGTCGTCGGCCGGGTCGAACCATCGTCCCTCCACCAGAGGGATCCTCAGGGTCTCGAAGAAACCGTGCTCGGCGATGATCCACGGGACGGAAGGCTGGCTCTGTCCGGGCGGCGTCGGGCGGTCCTCCAGGTCGAAGTTGTTGGAGTCCTGGAAGACCTGACCAGGTCGGGCGTTGGCGAGGCCGACGGACAGGACGCCCGGGAGGGCGGCAACGCGGTCCACCAGGGGGTCCCAGAACTGCTTGCGGCCCTCCGGATCCGGGTAGGTGGCGAGTGGCAAGCCGACACGCAGGGAGAGCAGGCCCTCGGGCTCGAAGCCAGGGTCCATCCTCCCCAGTCGCGCGAAGCTGGACAGAAGGAGCGCGGCGCCGACGAGGAGGGGGACCGCGACGGCGAGCTGGGAGACCACGAGGAGACGCTGGGTCCGCTGGTCGGCCCTGCCGTGGGATGCCCCACGGCCACCGGAGCGCAGCGTGGGCTCCAGGCCCGAGTGGGAGCTCGGTCGCATGAGGGGCACCAGTCCGAACAAAAGCGCGCACCCTGCCGACAGGGCCAGCGCGAGGAGAAGCGTCGGGCCGGAGAGGGACACCTCGTCGAGGCGCGGGATGTAGGCGTCCGCCACGGTGGGCATGATCGCGATGGCCGCCTGGGCGACGAGGAGCCCCACCAGGACCCCTCCCAGCGCCAGAATGCCGCTCTCGACGAAGAGGTGCGCCAGGATGCGGCCCCGCGAAGCGCCGAGGGCGGCCCGTACCGCCAACTCCTGGCGGCGCCCGATGACGCGGGATAGCAGCAGGTTCGTGGCGTTGGTGGCGGCGATGAGGAGAAGCAGCGCCACGGCGCCCATGAGAACGAGCAGAAGGCGATCCACGTTTCCCTGAAGGAGCTCCGGGAGGCTCATCATTCCCCAGGTGGCCCGGTCGTCCTGATAGCTGTCCACCCAGAGGGGAAAGAGGTCGTCATTCAGGCGACGGAGCTCTGCAGCGGCCGTGCCGGCTTCGGTCGCTTCGTCCAACCGACCGAGAACTGCGAGGAAGAACGGTCCCTTGCGAGCCGGCGGCTCCAGGCGGAGGGTGGGGAACACCGCGACTCCGCTGGTGAGCGGCCCCGTATCGGACGGGACGACGCCCGCCACCTCCACGAGCTCTCCGTCGAGTCGAAGGGTGTGGCCGATGGCATCAGAGCCGTTCGGACGGGTGGCACCGAGGCGGCGGCCGGCGAAGTCGAGGGTGACCAGGGCCGTGGCGGGCGCGGCGGCCTCGGCATCTGCCGGTGAGGGCGCTCGTCCCGAGCGGGGCGTGACGCCGAGGAGCTCGAAGAACCCGGGTGTGACCCTGAGGGTGGGGATGCGCTCCGCCCCTCGGGCGTCGACCAGGGTGGCAGATCCGCGCGTGTAGGCGGCGATCTCGCCGAAGCTCGTCCGTCCTCGTGACAACGCCTCGAAGTCGACCACCGAAAAAGGCCACCGATTCGGCGGCGCGTCGGTGTAGATCCAGAAGACCCGGTCCTGCTCCGGGTAGGGAAGGGCCCGGAGGTAGAGGACATCGACAATGGCGAAGATCGCCGTGCACCCACCGATGCCGATGCCGAGGGTGAGAAGGATCGCTGCAGAGAGCCCGGGCGCCCGCACCAGGCTCCGGAGGGCCTGCCGCAGGTCTGGCGGTCGTGGCGCCGGCGGGCGCAGGAGCCGCCCCAGCCGCTGAGCGAGTAGCCGGATCGGGTACTGCCGGAGCTGCCGTAGATACCGTCGGTCGGCCTCCTCCCGGCCGAGGGCATCGGCCCAGGCGCGATGGAGCTCCTCCAGGTCCGCCAGAGCCAGATCAGCTTCCCGGCCGGAGAGGAGCCACGCCAACAATGGGCGGATCCATCCGGGCACCGGGGGAGGGTGGGAGTCCCTCACTGCTCCCCCAATTCCGGATCGAGACCTTCCCAGAAACGGGCCATCGTCCGACGCGAGTCCCGAAGCAGGGAGAGCCCAGATGGGTTCACCCGGAAGTACCGACGCTCCCGGCCCGTGTCGGTGTCGTCGTCCATGCGCGACGACACCATGCCCTTGTCCTCGAGGCGACGGAGGGCGATGTAGACCGCGGCCTGCGAGATCTCCCGTCCGCTCAACGCCTCCATCTCCAGCACCATGGGCACGCTGTACGCCTCACCACCCAATCGCAGGATCGTGAGCAGCACCTGCTGCTCGAACGCTCCCAATCCTCGTCTGGTCATGTAACCTCACTAACAGAGCTAGTACATGCTAGCGTATCGATCCCGGCATGACAATAGCGCTGCTAGTGACCTCCCGAGGGATGGGTGCCGATGGCCGAAGCGGCTCCGATGCCGTATGGTGCCGCGTGGACATCCGCACGAAACTCGTCTTCGCGTACGTGGTGGTGGCTCTGGGATGCATGGCCGCCCTGGGCGCCGCCACGTATGTGGAGGCTCGCGGCCGCCTCAGAGTCAGCACCCTGCAGCAGCTCGTGAGCCTGGCCGACTCCAAGCAGGAGGCCCTCGAGCTCATCATCGAGGGATGGGGCGAACGCGTCGCCCTCATCGCCAGTCGGACGCAGCTCAGGCTGAGCCTACGCAGCCACAACGAGGACGCACGCGCCGACGCCGCCCCGCGTATCCGTGCGATTCTCGAAGACGCCGTGCGATCCTCGACCTCGGTGACCCTTGCTGCCGTATACGACGTGTCCGGGGACCTCCTGGCCTGGGCGGCTGAGGAACCCCACCGAGCCGCTGACGATCTCCCGGCTTCGCTCGCCGCGGAAGCGGACGGCGTGTCGTACCGGGATGCCACCCCGGTGCCCGGATCGGGCCCCGTGGTGGCGTTCGTGGCGGCCCTGGCCCTGGACGGCGAGATCCTGGGCACGCTCTACGCCCAGCTGGCTGGCAACGAGCTGGTGGAGCTCACGAGCCGATACGGCGGCCTCGGGGAGACCGGGGAGACCCTGGTCGTCATGCGGACGGACGCGGACGAGGCGACGGTGCTCCACCCGACTCGACACCCCAACGGCGCCCCTGTCAGGCTTGCAGCGGGTCCAGGCGACGACAATCCGATTTCGGCGGCGCTCTCGCCGTCGGAAGGCACGCGCTGGGTGGACGCCACGGACTATCGGGGCGCGCAGGTCTGGGCCGCGACGCGCCACGTCGCCGAAACCGGGTGGGGCGTCGTCGTGAAGGTGGACCACGCGGAGGCGCAGGCCCCGGTCGTGGAGTTCCGCGAGAAGCTGGCCCGCCTCGGCCTTTCGCTTTCGGCGTTCGCCATCCTTCTCGGCACGGTGACCGGGCTGCGGCTCGCCAAGCCGATTCACGACCTGGCCGAGGTGGTGACCCAGGTGCGGCACGGAACCTTGAGCGCCCGGGCCGATGAGGAACGAGAGGACGAGGTCGGGCTGCTGGCCCGCGCGTTCAACGAGATGGCCGGCGAGCTGGAGCAGCGTATGACCTCGCTTCAGGAATACAAGAAGTTCTTCGACGTGTCGCTGGACCTGCTGTGCGTGGCAGGGACGGACGGGTACTTCAAGCGTACGAACCCCTCGTTCGAGCGGGTGCTGGGCTGGTCCGAGGAGGATCTGCTTCGGCGACCGTTCCTGGAGATCATCCACCCCGAAGACATCGAGGCCACCGAGAAGGAGCTGGACAAGCTCTCCCAGGGCATCCCCACGGTTTCCTTCGTGAACCGCTTCCGGTGTGCGGACGGGACCTACAAGCGCCTCGTGTGGACCTCGTATCCGGATCCGGAGACGGGTCTCCTGTACGCCATCGCGCACGACGTCCGGGAGCGTTCCGAGGAGAGGAGCTAGCCTCTGGTCTACGTCCATCTCGTCGGGGGATTCATCTACCTGCTCATGGGGGGAGATCTCCTGGTCCGAGGCGCGGTGGCGCTGGCCCGCCGCGCCAGGGTGTCGCCGATGGTGGTGGCCTTCAGCGTGGTGGCGTTCGGTACGTCGGTGCCGGAGCTCGTGGTGACCCTCCAGGCCTCCCTGACGGGCTATCCCGAGCTGGTGCTGGGGAACGTGGTAGGGAGCAACATCGCCAATGTGCTCCTCGTCGTCGGGGCGTCGGCCGTCGTCTACCCGTTGGGAAGCGGGCAGGGCTCGGAGCGTCGTGACGCGGGCATCATGATGCTGGTGAGCTTCGGCTTCGTGCTGCTGTGCTTTCTGGGGGACCTCACCCGGGTGGGAGGCCTCCTCCTGCTGGCAGGAATGGTCGTCGTCCTGGTGAGCACGGTCCGTTCCACCCTGCACGAGTATCAGTCCTCGGACCGCACGACGCCCCTGGAGTGGGTCCTCGGCCTGCCGACCCAGCTGGGCATGATCGCGCTGTTCATCGTTGCAGGCGCCGTCGGGCTCCCGGTGGGTGCGTCGTTGATGGTGGAGGCGGCCGTCGACATCGCGGAGAGCTTCGGGGTGCCGCAGACCGTCATCGGGCTGACGATCGTCGCCATCGGGACCTCCTTGCCGGAGCTGGCCACCGTGGTGGCGGCGGCAATGCACCGGCGCACCGAGGTGGTCGTGGGTACCGTGATGGGTAGCAACACCTTCAACCTCCTCGGCATCATGGGCCTGGGCGCGGCCCTCAGCCAACGGCCCATCACCGTCTCCGACCGGCTCCTCGGTCAGGACCTTCCGGTGATGTTGGGCGTGGGGATGTTCCTTACCGCGTTCGTTCTGGCCAGACGCCGGATCGGTCGAGGCACCGGTCTCGTGTTCCTGGGGGCGTACCTGACCTATCTCACGCTGCTGCTCCTGTCGGTCTAGACCGCGCCTCCCAAAGGAGGGTCAGGTCCGCCTGAGGCCGACCTGCACCGCTCGGCTCCCCGCCCACCCTCAGGCCGTGGCAGCGTAGCTAGAGAGGACGAACGTCCATCCACCCTCGTACTCCTCCCGCATCTCGGCACCCGCATCCCCGAACCGCTCCCATCCGGTGTGGGTCAGACGCACGCGGGTGCCTCCGTCCTCGGTCCAGAACTCGACCTCGACCCTCTGGGCCGTATCGGCCTCACGCCCAGGATGCCAGGTGAATGCCACGCGCGCCGGGGGCTCCCAGGCGGTGACGGTACCCCAGGGGTGCACCTGACCGTCGCCCGCCTCCTCGAGGATCCGTCCGCCCACCCACCCTTCGAATCGCACGTCCCGGCAGGCATCTCCGCTCACCGAGTGCTTGCCCGTGGGCCACCAGTCGGCGATCTCGTCGGTGAAGCGCCGAAAGGCGCCCTCCACTCCTGCCCCCACCCAGATCTCCTTCACGACGGGCTCGATCATTCCTTCTCCTCCTGCCTCCGTTTGTGGTCGAAGGATCGGCCGTACGCGCCGAGCGCCTCGTCCCAGAAGGACGCGACATAGGCTCGAAGCGGCTCGAGACCTTCCACACTCAGGTGATGGATGCGGCGAACCCCGTCCTTCTCGACCGCGACGAGACGAGCCTGCCTGAGCACCTTCAGGTGCTGGGACACGGCCGGCTGGCTGACGGGCAGCCGGGCCGCGAGCTCGCCCACGGTGTGCGGACGCCGACGCAGCATTGCCAGGATGTTCCGGCGGGTCGCGTCGGAGAGGGCGTGAAGGGTCCGTCCGTGCTCCATGGGACATATATAAGCTGTGACTTATATATGCGCAAGGAAGGAGGTCCGTCGTCTCGAGACCCGGAGCGACCGTGGATCTTCCGCCCGGAGAGGGCGTACGGACTGGAACGCGGAGCGACCCCCACCGGAGCGACGACAGGTGACCGGATATGACATCGCGTCGGGGCAGTGGGCCCTGTTGGGCACGCGGGCCCCGGCGTCCCTCGTGGACGCCCGACTCCAGTTGCACCATTTGGTCCAGACCATCGCGTCGTTCGGTCAGGCCCTGCTGGAGCCCCGGGAGGACGACAGCCATCGGAACATGGGCTGGGACGAGGCGGCGACAGGGTTCCGATCATGGCCCGCCGGAGACGGGCGCTCCGTGGTGGTGCGGACCGAACCCCTGGAGGTCATCCTGGACGCCCCGGGCAGCCCCAGGGCCGTCGCCCTCGAGGGGAAGACCCTGGGACATGCCTACCGATGGCTCGAAGAGGCCCTGGACGTGGAGCCGGGGACGCTGGCTCCCCCGGAGTACGAGATTCCAGGGCACGCTGTGGCAAGCGGTGCTCCGTTCGACGCCGATCCGGCCGCCCTGGCCGAGCTGGGTCGTTGGTACGCGAACGCCCACCTGGCCCTCGGGGTGGTCGCGTCGCAGGAGGCCCACGCGTCGGCCGTGCGCTGCTGGCCCCACCACTTCGACATCGCCACGCTGATCCCGCTGAGCGGCCACGGCCCCGATGGGTCCTCCCGGACGGTGGGGTGTGGGATGACGCCGGGAGACGGGTCCTACCCGGTACCCTACTGGTACGTCACGCCGTGGCCGTACGATTTCGAGGCGGAGCGCCCGGCGCTGGACGGCGGCGGCCACTGGCATGCGGAAGGGTGGCTCGGTGCGGTCCTGACGGCGGACCGACTGGTCCAGGATGAGACGCCCGCCGCCCAGGCTTCCCGGGCCGGGGCCTTCCTCTCTCGGGCCGTTCGGGCCTGTATTCAGATCGCTCCGCGGACCTGAAAGCCGACCGGCCGGGCCCGCCGGGCCGGGAGGCTTCAGCGCCGGCGTTGCTCCAGGACCTCCGTCAGCTCGGCCGCCGGCACCCCGGCCCCTCGGAGGGCGGTCAGAAGGTGATAGACCACGTCCGCCGCCTCCTGGACCGCCCGCTCCCGGTCTCCCTTGGCCAGGGCGGTGACCAGCTCGGCGGTCTCCTCGCCGAGCTTCTTGAGACGGAGATTCTCGTCGTCCAGCAGCCGAACGGTGTAGCTTCCCGCGGGACGTTCCCGTTCCCGCCGGGCGAGGGTGGCGTCCAGCTCGGCCAGGACGGCGTCGGGGTCGTTCGCCGGGGACCCCACCGTTCCGAAGCAGGTCGCCTCCCCGGTGTGGCAGGCCGGTCCAGTCGGTCGCACCCGGGCGAGAAGGGTGTCTCCGTCGCAGTCGGCGTGGAGGGAGATCAGCTCGAGGACGTTGCCGCTCGACTCCCCCTTCTTCCAGAGGCGCTTCCGCGAACGGGACCAGAAATGCACCTGTCCCGTGGCCAGCGTCCGGTCCAGGGCCTCCCGCGTGGCGTACGCGACCATGAGCAACCCCCCGTCCCGGGCATCCTGTGCGACCACCGGGATCAGCCCGGCGAGCCCGGCGAAGTCGAGCCGGTCCAGGTCCGCCAAGCCGACGTGCAGGATACCCGCTACGAGGGCTGCAGACGCGTGTCCCTCGACGAAGGCATCCCGGAGATGCTCCGCTTCCCCGGCACCGCCCGAGGCGATGACCGGGATGGGCACGGTGTCGGCGACGGCTCGGGTGAGGGCGAGCTCATAGCCGACGCGCGCTCCGTCCCGGTCGATGGACGTGAGGAGGATCTCGCCGGCGCCCCGTTCCTGGCACTCCGCTGCCCAGGAGACCGCGTCCAGATCGGTGGGCTCCGAGCCGCCGTGCGTATAGCAGCGGTACCGTTCTCCCTCCCGGGCCGCGTCGATGCTGGCCACGATGCACTGACTCCCGAAGCGCTCGGCGCCGTGGGAGAAGATTCCGGGATTCCGCACCGCGGCGGTGTTGACGCTGATCTTGTCGGCTCCCGCCCTGAGCAGGGGACCGATGTCCTCGGCCGAGCGGACTCCACCTCCCACCGTCAGGGGAATGAACAGGGTCTCGGCGGTGCGTCGGACCGTGTCCAGGAGCGTGCCTCGGCCCTCTCGGGACGCCGACACGTCCAGGAAGACGATCTCGTCGGCTCCTTCGGCTTCGTACCGCGCGGCGAGCTCGACCGGGTCGCCCACGTCACGGAGCCTCTTGAACCGTGTGCCCTTCACGACGCGTCCGTCCCTGACGTCCAGGCAAACGATGATGCGGGGGCGCAGCATCAGTCGACCCGCGTGAGCTCCACCGAGCCCTTGGTGCTGAAGACCGAATCTCCCTCCTCCAGGGCCTGGCGCAGCGCCAGACCCACCGCCTTGACCGCCGCTTCCACCATATGGTGCCGGTCGGCGCCCCGCCTCACGTGGACGTGGAGCGTGGCCCCGAGGTTCATGGCGAAGGAGTGGAGGAAATGGGTGTAGAGCTTCGACGGGGTCCGGCCCACCCAGTACGGGCGGCCGCCGAGGTCGACCGCGGCCTCGGCCAGGGCCTCGTCCATGGGAACGACCGCCCACCCGTATCGTGCCGCCTTCGACGGAATCTCGTCCGCCAGGGCGAGCCCCAGGGTGATGGCCACGTCCTCCACGAGGTGATGCCTCAGGTCTCCCGTGGCTTCCAGCCTGACGTCGAGAGACGCATAGCGCGCCAGCGTCTCCACCATATGGGTCAGGAAGCGGTCCTCGACGGTCACCTCGGCCACCCCCGAACCCCTCCGGACCTCGCAGTCGATCCGGGTTTCCCGCGTCCTGCGCGTGATCTTGCTCATGGGCCTTCTCGCTGTTCGATGGGTGCGCCCCAGCGCTCTGCCACACGCTCCGCGCTCAGGGTGCCGGTGTAGAGGGCCATGCCGAGCACCGCCCCGGCCGCGCCCTGCTCCTCCAGCAGGTGGAGCTCCTCCTCGGTGGTGATGCCCCCGGAGATCCACAGGGGATGGGTGCTCGCCCGAACCGCGTCGGCCGTGGATCGGGTGTCGATCCCCCTGAGGCGGCCCTCCCTCCCCACGTCGGTGACCAGCACGCCGGCGAGCGGCAGTCCCGCCAGCCTGCCGAGGAGCTCCTCGAGTGTGAGTCCGGATGACTCGGTCCAGCCCTTCCGCAGGACCGTGCCGTCCCGGGTGTCGGCTGCCACCATCACCTGGTGGGGGTATCGGGAGCAGAGGCGATCGAGCCAGCCCGCGTCGTCGAGGGCCCGCGTCCCCACCACGATACGGTCCGCTCCGGCGTCCAGAAGGGCGCGGGCCCGAGGGTCGTCGCGGATGCCGCCCCCCACCTGCGTGACGGCGGGCGTTGCGGCGACGAGCTCGGCGAGGAGCTCCAGGTTGTCGCCGGATCCGAGGGCGGCGTCCAGATCCACGAGGTGCAGCACGGCGAAGCCGGCGGTCCACCAGCTCCCGGCCACGGCCACCGGATCCGGAAGCGACACCCGCTCGTCCTCCGGCCTGCCGCCCACCAGCTGGACACAGCGTCCACCCTTCACGTCCACTGCCGGAGCGACGATCACGAGCGCCCTCCTGCCAGCCGCACCCAATTCGCGATGAGGTGTCGTCCGGGCTGGGAGCTCTTTTCAGGGTGAAACTGGACCCCCCAGGTGCGTGCCCGGCGTACCGCTGCCGGGAAGCGGACGCCCCCGTACTCGCTCCAGGCGATGACGTCGTCAGAATCCGCCGGCTCGCAGACGTAGGAGTTGGCGTAGTAGGCCACCAGCGGTGGCAATCCGTCGAACAGGGGATCGGGCGTGGCGTCGACGTCGTTCCACCCCATCTGCGGGACCACGGGGGCCTCCAGCTTACGGACGGACCCGGGGAAAAGGCCGATTCCCGCTCCCTCGGACTCCTCGCTCCTGTCGAACAGGAGCTGCATTCCCAGACAGATTCCCAGGCAGGGCAGCCCCCGGTCCAGGGCTGTGCGCAGGTCCGCGAGATCGGCGGGCAACGCTCCCGCCGCGGCGCCGAAGGCCCCCACGCCCGGAAGCACCAATCCGTCCTGACCCAGGGCCTCCGTCCAGTCGGCGGTGATCCGGACCCGTACGCCCGCGCGCTCCAGGGCCTTGCGCAGCGAGTGGAGGTTTCCTGCCCCGTAATCGAACAGCACCACGTTCATGGGCTTTGCTCCAGGAAGGCCCTGTAGGTGTCCAACGCGGCGAAGAACGCGTCCATCATGGGCGAGGGCGCCACCGTGACGCGGAGCGCGTCCTCCCCCCCGGGAAATGTGCGAGAAAAGGGGCGCACCGCGACCCCCTGCTCGCGGATTCCCAGGGCGTCGTCCGACGCGTTGCCGCTGGGCGCGCGGAAGAGGATGAAGTTCGCCTGGGACGGGAGAGGCTCCAGGCCCCGTGCCTGGAGCCCGGAGAACGTCACCTTCCGGCTCTCGAGGCACTCCGCCAGCGTCCGACGGACCCATCCCTCGGCGTCGGTCAGAGCCGCCGCGGCCGCAGCGGACGCCAGTCGGGCCACCTTGTAGGGGCCCCGCGACTTCTCCACCTCCAGGGCCGTGGCGGGTGCGGCCACGGAGTAGCCGACACGCATTCCCGCCAGCCCGAAGGCCTTGGACAACGTCCGGGTGACCAGGAGGCGAGGGTGCTCCGCCGCCTGGGTCGCGAACGTGTCCCCGCCGAAGTCCACGTAGGCCTCGTCGAGAAGGACCAGGGGACCGTCCTCTCCTGCCTCCTCGACGAGTGCCTCCACCCACTCCGTGGGCGCCACGTGGCCCGTGGGGTTGTTCGGCCGGCACACGTAGACCAGGGCCGGGCCGTCCACGAGGAGGCGACCGGGATCGTCCAGGGCGTCGGACCAGGGGACGGGACGGGCAGCCATCCCGTTCATCCGGGCCAGCGGGAGGGCCATGGAAAAGGTCGGCGTGGCCACAGACACGAAATCTCCCCTCGCGCCTGCTGATGCCCGATACGCGGAGTCGAGGACGTCGTCGGATCCGCAGCCCGTGGCGATACATTCTTCCGGGACGCGAAGGCGGGCCGCGGCCGCTGTCCGCAGGTTATCAGCGTACAGGTCGGGATAGCGGGTCAGCGAAATCTCGTCGGCGCCTCGCACGATCTCGAGGGCGGCGGGGTGAGCTCCCCACTGGTTGGTGTTGTCGCTCAAGTCCAGCTCGACCGGGGTACGGTCGAAGTGGTAACGCGTGAGCGCTCCGTAGTCGGGGCGAGGGAAGGGGCTCATGAAGTCTTCCTCGCCAGAGCCGCGTCGCCGTGGGCCGGAAGCCCCTCGGCGGCAGCGAGGAGCGCCACGTCGTCCGCGAGGGCCAGGGCGCCGTCCGCACTGATCTCCTGCACGGTGTACGACCTCAGGTAGTGCTGGATGGAGAGGCCGGAGAAGCTCCGCGCTCGCCCGGCCGTGGGAAGAACATGGTTGGCGCCGGTCAGGTAGTCGCCGTACGCGACCGATGCCCAGGCCCCCAGAAACGTGGTTCCCGCCGTGGAGATCCGCTCGGCGGCGACGGCCTCGGCCGTCATCACCGACAGGTGCTCCGGGGCGTAGCGCTCGGCGAAGTCGAGGGCCTCGTCCAGAGATGACGCCAGGAGGACGGCTCCCGACGAAGCCAGGGCGGCCTCGGCGATGGCCCGCCGGGGCGCCCGGGAAAGGAGCTGTGCCAGGGCTTCTTCGACGGCGTCGGCCACGGCCGCAGAGGTGCTCACCAGGACGCAGGCGGCCTCGGGATCGTGTTCCGCCTGGGCGAGAAGCTCGTGGGCGGCCAGACGTGGATCCGTGGCCTGGTCGGCCAGAACCAGCACCTCCGATGGCCCCGCGGGTGAGTCGATGAGAACCTGACCCGCCACCTGGCGCTTCGCCTCGGTGACCCAGCGGTTTCCGGGGCCCACGATGGCGTCCACCGCCGGGACGCTCCCCGTGCCGAAGGTCAGGGCCGCCACGGCGCCGGCTCCGCCCACCGCGAAAACCCTGTCCGCCCGGGCGATGGCGCAGGCCGCCAGCACCTCGATGGGCGGCTCGCCGGAGGGCCCGGGGGGTGAGCATACGACCACCTCGCTCACGCCCGCCGCGTGAGCGGGAACGGCACCCATGAGGACGCTGCTGGGGTAGGCCGCCCGGCCTCCTGGGGCGTACACGCCGACGGCCGCCAGCGGCGTCCACCGCCGGGTCACCCGCACCCCCGGCTCCACCTCGACGGCGACCGTGGCAGGAAGCTGGGCTTCGTGGAAGCGATGGATGTTGCCGGCGGCCCGCTCCAGGGCTCGTCGCAGATCGGCGTCCACGGAAGCCAGCGCCGCGTCCATACGGGGCCGAGGGACCTCCAGCCCCTCCAGCCGCACGCCGTCGAAGCGCTCCGACATGTCCAGCAGGGCCGCATCTCCCCGAACCCGCACGTCGGAGAGAATGTGACGCACGTCGTTCACCAGAGCGGGCTCGTCGGTGGGCGTCCGGTCCAGCAGGTGCCGACGCTCATCCGCCGTGAGGCCGGAGAGGGGGCCTCGGGCGAAGAGCTCGACGGGCGAGGCCGCGCTCATGGCATGAGCCTCTCGATGCGGGTCACCAGGATGCCCTCGGCTCCCAGCTCCTTGAGCCGGGCGATGGACTGGTAGACCTGGTCCGCGTCCACCACGGCATGGGCCGCGACCCATCCGTCGTTGTCGAGTACGTCCACGATGGTCGGACCGTTGATGCCCGGGATGACGGCCCGGATCTCCTCGAGGCGATCTCGGGGCACGTTGGCCATCAGGTACCGCTTCCTCCGAGCGCGGAGCACCGACTCCAGCGCCGCGGACAGCTCTCCGACGGCCCTCGCGGTCGCCGGGTCCTTCAGTGCTTCCGGGCTCGCCACCAGGCGCGCCGTGGAGGTCATGACCGTGCCGATCTCCCGCAGTCCGTTCATCCTCAGTGTCGAGCCCGTGGAGGTGAGGTCGACGATGACGTCGGCGACCCCCAGATGAGGGGCGATCTCGGCGGCGCCGCTCATCGGCGCGATCTGGATCGCCGTCCCCAACCTCTGGAAGTACCGGGTCGTAGCGCGGGGAAAGGACGTGGCCACGCGCGTGCCGGCCGGGAGGTCCTCCGGTGTCGTTGCGGTGGAGTCGTCCCGGGCGGCCACCACCAGGCGGCAGGCTCCGAACCGGAGGTCGAGAACCTCCTCCACGGCTCGCCCGCTCTCCGCCACCAGGTCCGCTCCGGTGATGCCGACCTCGGCAGCGCCGTCGGCGATGAACTCCGGGATGTCCGCGGCCCTGACGAACAGGGCCGTAAAATCGGGCCCCAGGTCCGCCACCAGGGCGCGCGTCCCCCGGAACGCGGGCCTGAGGCCCGCTTCCTCCAGCAGGGTCACGGCCCGCTCCGAGAGCCGTCCCTTGTTGGGCAGGGCCACCCTCACGCGGCGTGTCGTGCTCATTCCATTCCTCCGGGTGGAAAAAAAGACCGCGGCCCGGTGTCGGGCCGCGGTCGGGATGCCTCGCTGGACTCGCGTCCTAGGCGCGCACCGCCTCTCCGCCGCCCCTGTGGGCCGCGTGATGATGGTGGTGATGCCGGATGCGAATCCTGATGGTCATGGTCATGCAAGCTCTATCGAGGTGAGGCGACCGTCAAGGACACGCACGCGCTCCCGCGCCTTCCCATGAAACGCGTCCGTGCTATCATCCGGCCATGACGGACGAGCCCATCCGCATCCGTGGTGCGCGCCAGCACAACCTCAAGGACCTCGATGTCGACCTTCCGCGGAGGCGGCTGACCGTCGTGACCGGGCCCTCGGGCTCGGGGAAGAGCTCGCTGGCCCTCGACACCCTCTTCGCCGAAGGGCAGCGAAGATACGTGGAGTCGCTCTCGACGTACGCCAAGCAGTTCCTCGATCGCATGGAGAAGCCCCACGTGGACCGGGTGGACGGCATCTCACCCGCGGTGGCCATCGAGCAGAAGAACCCCACCAGGTCCAGTCGTTCCACGGTGGGCACGGCCACGGAAGTCCACGACTATCTTCGCCTTCTCTGGTCCCGCGTCGGCCGCACCCACTGCCCGGAATGCGGCCGTCACGTGAAGCCGGACACAGTGAGCGGTGCGGTCGACCGGATCGTCGCGCTCCCTGAGGGGACCCGCATCCAGGTGACCTTTCCGCTCCCCCTGAGCGGAGAGGTCACTCATGCACTGATCGTCGCCAACCTGCGGGCAATGGGCTTCGTGCGGGCGCTCGTGGAAGGTGAGGCGGTGGATCTTTCCTCGGCAGACGCAGCCGACCCAGCCGGCGTGGGCCGCGACCTGGCCTCGGCGTCCGAGGTCCTGGTCGTGGTGGATCGACTGAAGGTCGAGGCCGGCGGTGAGGAGAGGCTGGCGGACTCCCTGGGCACCTGTTTCGCGGAGGGCGAAGGAGAGGCCATCGTCTTGCCGGCGAACCCGGGACAAGGGACGCCCGAGCGGCTCCAGTTCACGGAGCACTTCCGGTGTCCCGAGCACACCGACATCACCTTTCGTGAGCCCCGTCCCCAGCTCTTTTCCTTCAACAACCCGTACGGCACCTGTCCCCTGTGCACGGGGTTCGGGGCGACCCTGGACTACGACGTGGACCTCATCGTGCCCAACCCCGCCCGGTCCATCGCCGAGGGTGCCGTGGACCCCTGGGAGAAGCCCAGGTACAAGCGGCAGCGGGAAGCCCTGTGGAGCTTCACCAGCGACCGTAACGAGTCGCTGTACACGCCGTGGCGCGAGCTGCCCGATCTCTTCCGCGAGGAGGTGCTCTACGGCGCCCGGGGGTTCAAGGGGATCATCCCCTTTCTGGTCTCCCGCGAGAAGAAGCGCTACAAGCAGTACATCCGCGTGTTCCTCCGCCAATACCAGAGCCCCCGTACATGCCGCGCCTGCGGAGGGGCGCGGATCCGACCGGAGGCGCTCTGGGTGAGAGTCGGCGGGCGGACCATCGCGGAGGCCGGGGAGATGCCCCTGGAGGAGCTCGAGTCCTGGGTGGCGGGGCTGGAGCTGACCGAGATGGAGCGGCACATCGCCGAGACGATCCTGCGCGAGGTCCGTGCACGGCTGTCCTTTCTCGTCGACGTGGGGCTCGGCTACCTGACGCTCTCCCGTCAGACGCGGACCCTCTCGGGGGGAGAAGCCCAGCGCATCAACCTGGCGAACTCGCTGGGGGCCAGCCTGGTGGACACCCTGTACGTCCTCGACGAGCCGACCATCGGTTTGCATCCTCGGGACACCCAGGCCCTGCTCGATCTTCTGTTGAGACTGCGGGCCGCGGGCAACACCGTCGTGGTGGTGGAGCACGACAGCCAGTCCATCCTCTCCGCTGACCACGTCCTGGAGCTGGGACCCGCTTCGGGAGAAGCAGGTGGGGAGGTCGTCTACCAGGGTCCTCCCGCCGATCTCGCCGTGCAGGACACGGCGACGGGTCGGTACCTGTCGGGACGGTCGGGCGTCCCGGTTCCGACCAGGCGACGGCGGGTCGACGGACCGTGCCTCACGTTGCGGGGCGCCCGGCAGCACAACCTGAAGGGCGTGGATGTCGACATCCCCCTGGGGGCGCTCACGGTGGTGACGGGCGTGTCGGGCTCGGGTAAGTCGACCCTGGTGCACGACGTGCTCTACCGGGCCGCGGAACGGGAGCTGGGCGGAGAGACCACGGCCAAGGAGCATCTGGGAGAGGTGGTGGGCGACTACGACCACCTCGAGGGGTTGGCCCACGTGGACGCCGTCGTGCTGGTGGACCAGTCCCCCATCGGTCGCACGCCCCGATCCAACCCCGTGACCTACATCAACGCCTGGGGCGAGGTTCGTCGCATCCTTGCGAGCCAGCCCGTGGCGAAGGAGCGCGGGTATACGGCGCGACACTTCTCGTTCAACGTATCCGGAGGGCGATGCGAGGCGTGCAAAGGTGCGGGGCACGTGGAGATCGAGATGGTCTTCATGGCTGACGTGTACGTTCCCTGCGAGGTGTGCGGAGGGAGCCGGTACGGCCGGGACGTCCTCGACGTCCGCTACCGGGGCAAGAACGTGACCGAGATCCTCCAGCTGACGGTGGATGGGGCCATCCGGTTCTTCATCCGGGAGGCAAAGCTCGGCAGGCAGCTGTGGCAGCTGCAGCAGGTCGGGCTGGGGTATCTGAGGTTGGGGCAGCCGGCCACCACGCTCTCGGGTGGCGAAGCCCAGCGCCTGAAGATCGCCCGTGAGCTCGCGGGAGCCTCGGGCACGAAGGGCCGCAAGCTCTACCTCCTCGACGAACCCACCACGGGGCTGTCGGGTGAGGACGTGGCGCAGCTGCTGTCGGTCCTGAACCGTCTGGTGGACGCGGGCAACACGGTGCTTCTCATCGAGCACAACCTGGATGTGATCAAGGTGGCGGACTGGCTGGTCGACCTCGGGCCCGGAGCCGGAGACCGAGGGGGAGAGGTGGTGGGCATGGGGCGACCGGAGACCCTCGTGACCGTGCCTGAGAGTATCACGGGACGCTACCTGAAGGAGCTGCTATGACCGCCCCTGGCGCACCGGTACCGCAGCGCCGAAGATGGCTCGTCGTCCCCTGACCGCTCCCACGAGATGCCCATGCGAATCTGCCTGCTCACGGACCAGGAGCTCGACGCCGATCCGTTCCCTGAGGATGACTGGCCGTGTGACCCACGGCCGTTCCTCCCCGAGGCCGAGTGGCGGCTCGAGACCCTCTGGAAGGAAGAGGCGGTCCAGCAGGTCCTGAAGGCGTCCCGCCAGGGGTACGACCTGTTCTTCAACCTGTGCGACGGGGCGTGGGACGAGGGGCGCGTCGGCGTGGAGGTGGTCCAGACGCTGGAGTGGCTCGGGCTTCCCTTCACCGGGGCCACGGCGGAATTCTTCGAGCCGTCCAGGGAAGCCATGAAGCGGGTCTGCCGCGCGTGGGGCATCGACACCCCGGCGTACGTCCGTGTGAAGGACGAGGTCGACCTGGAGAAGGCAGCGGACATGCTGCGCTTCCCAATGTTCGTGAAACATCCCTCCAGCTATGCCAGCAACGGTCTCACCAGGGATTCGAGGGTGGACACTCCGGAGTCGCTGGCAGAACAGGCCCGGCCTTTCATGGTCCAATACGGCTCGGCCCTCGTGGAGGAGTTCGTCGACGGGATGGAGTGCACCGTGCTGGTGGCGGAGCACCCCGACCGCGCGGACCGGCCGACCAGCTATCAGCCCATTCAGTATGAGTTCCCGGAGGGGGAGTCCTTCAAGCACTATGACCTCAAATGGGTGGATTACGCCGGCCTGAGGTCGCTTCCGGTCGAGGATCCGGAGCTCGACGACGCCCTCCGGCAGATGTCGGCCGACTTCTTCGTGGGTATGCGGGGGGCGGGCTTCGGGCGGTGTGACATCCGGGTGGACGATGACGGTCGACCGTTCATACTCGAGATCAACCCGAACTGCGGGATCTACTACCCGCCCACGGACCCGGGGAGCGCAGACCTGTGCCTGCTGCACGATCCCGCGGGGCACGAGGGGTTTACCCGGCAGGTGGTCGCGGCGGGATTGGCCAGGCACCGCCGACAGCAGCGCGGATGGCAGGTGCTGCCCCAACCGGCCGGGGATTACGCCGTGGTGGCGACGAGGAGCTTCGAGCCCGGCGAGCGCATCATCGTGCTCGAGGAACAGCCGCATCACCTCGTGACCCTGTCCCACGTGGAGACGACCTGGAACGGGCGGGAGCGGGATTGGTTCGCCCGCTACGGGTGGCCCCTCACCGACGAGGTGTGGGTGATGTGGAGTCCGGATCCGGAGGATTGGAGGCCCGTGAACCACGGATGCGACCCGACGGCGTGGCTGGACGGGCTGGACGTCGTGGCCCGCAAGCCCATCCATCCCGGAGAGGAGATCACGCTGGACTATGCGACCTTCTACGACGAGCGCATGCCGTCGTTCACGTGTCGCTGTGGCTCGCCGGAATGCCGTGGAATCATCCGGGGCGAGGACTGCCTGGCCGATTTCGTGAGCCGATACGGGAGACACGTGTCGGACCATATCCGCCGAAAGCGAAGCCGCCGCCTGACCCCCTGATCCTCCAGACCTCGTGCCGGCGCCCCCTCCGATCTCCGTGCTCCTGCCCGTCCGCAACGGTGCTCGGCATCTTTCGGAAGCCATCGGCTCTCTCGAGGCCCAGACGGAGCCCGACTTCGAGGTCGTGGTGGTGGACGACGGCTCGACGGACGATACGCCCGAGCTTCTCGCGGAGTGGGCGGGTAGAGACGCGCGGGTCCAGGTGATGCGCCAGGAAGCGTCGGGCATCGTCGTGGCGCTGGAGCGAGCCCGGGAGGCGGCGACAGGACCGTACCTCGCCCGTATGGATGCCGACGACGTAAGCCACTCCGAGCGCCTGAGCCACCAGTGGGCGTTGATGGCGGACGACCCGGGGCTGGTCGGATGCGGGTGTCGGATCCGCTACTTCCCCGATGCGGAGATCAC
>JARRLD010000117.1:0-35954 GCA_037387345.1 Gemmatimonadota bacterium | reverse complement strand
ACAGAGCAGCTCCGGGCTCAGGTTGCCTCCGCTCACCACGGCCACGATCGGACCCTCACCCTCCATCTTCCACTTCCCCGCCAGGAGCTGCTCTGTCGCGTCCTGAACGAGGTGTGAGGGAGGCCATTCCGACCCAACGTCTCCTCGGCCCGGTGCGCTCCCGCCGGACGAGGGGGCAGAGAACGACGCCCGTTGCCTCAGTGGCCCCGGGCCAGACCGGCGCCGCGGGGGTCGGCCCCGCCCGTGAAGGTCTCCGGGCGGCCGTCCGTGCCCCAACGGATGGCAAGTCCGTGAGCGTTTCCGATGCCGCCGCGTAGCCGGACCTGGTGCCCTCGACGCTCCAGCTCCGCCCGCACGGCCTCGGGAATACCCGCCTCGACCATCAGCGTGTTCGGCTCGGCGAAGGCGACCCGTGGGGCAGCGATAGCCTGCTGGATGTCCATGCCGAAGTCCAGAATGTTCATGACGATCTGGGGGACCGTCTGCCCGATCGTGTGGCCTCCGGGCGTGCCCACGGCCACCACCGGGCGGCCCTGGTCATCCAGCACGAAGAGGGGAACGTCCCCCGACAGCTTGCGCCGCCCCGCATGCGCGTCCATGGGGTTGCCCGCAGGCTCGAAGGTCGAGTAGGCCAGGGAGTTGTTCAGCCAGATGCCCGTTCCCGGAGGCATGATGCGCGCCCCGAAGAGATTCCCCAGGGTCTGCGTGGCGGACACGACGTTGCCCCAGCGGTCCGCGACCACGTAGTGCGTCGTGTTCTCCCCCATGGAGCCCACGACACCCGGTGGCTCGAAGTCCCGAGCCCGCTGCGGGTCGATGGTCGCCGCCTGCCGGACCCAGTACCCCTCCGAGAGAAGCTCGTCGAGGGGAGGCGGCGCGACCTCGGGATCGCCGGCCCACCGCAGACGCGTCCAGAACGCGTGCTTGGTCACCTCGGCGAAGGTGTGCAGATAGTCGGCGGTGTTGTGTCCCAGGGCCGCCGCGTCGAAGCGGCTCATGATGCCCAGACGGACCAGGGCAGGGAAGGCGTTGGCCGGAGGCGAGGCCGTGACCACCCGATGGCCCCGGTAGCGGATCTCGATCGGGTCCCACCACTCGGCCTCGTTCTCCGCGAGGTCTTCGAGGGTGAGGAACCCGCCCCTGGCCTGCATCTCCCCATGCACGGCCTCTCCGAGCGAGCCCCCGTGGAAGGCCCCGGGGCCCTCCTGGGCCAGGAGCCGCAGCGAGCGGCCGAGGTCCATCTGGAAAAGCCGGTCCCCTGACCCCAGGGGCTCACCGCTCCGACCGTAGAAGGCCTGCGCGTGGGAGGGGAACTCGTCGAAGCCCGCGGCAATGAGGCCGGCGATCCGCTCGTCCAGGATATAGCCGTCCTCCGCAAGGCCGATCGCCGGCTGGAAGAGATCCGCCCACGCCAGGCGTCCGTGCTCGGCCAAGGCCGCCCAGGCGTTCACGTTACCCGGGGTGGAGACCGCCTTCGCCCCCCGGCGGTTCTCCAGGAATCCCGGCGTCGGCGACCGGTACGCATTCGAGTCGACACCCCGGGGAATCCGGCCCGACGAGTTCAGGAAGCGGCTGCGACCCTCCGCCGCGTCGTAGACCAGGATCGTCCCGTACCCGCCCATTCCGGACATCATGGGCTCCACGACGTTCAGGGCCGCTGCCACCGCCACCGCGGCGTCGAAGGCGTTCCCGCCCCGGGCCAGGATGCGCAGGCCCGCTTCGGTGGCCAGCGGGTGGGCGCTGGACACCATGCCGCCGGTCCCGACGGCGGCGGCCTGCCGGGCCGCGACGGGGGCCGCGACGCAGGCCAGGGCCAGCCCCACCACCCACAACGCGCCCCGTGGCGCGGGCCTCACCGGAGTCGCACCACCAGGATCTCCCCGGGCCGGCTCATGTCGAGCTGCACCTGCATCCCGGTCCCCGTGCCGTTGGACACGAAGTCGTACATGCGTATCCCCGTGGCCCCGATGGGACCGGAGAACTGGTTGGTGCGGAACGGGGCGCTGACGGTGAACGACTCGTCGATGTTGGCGTCACAGTCCCCTGCGGTCCCCGTGGTGGTGACGGGCCAGGGGAACTGGCCGAGGGGGTTCGGGCTGCAGAAGATCTCGGCCGCGGACACCATCTCGTAGGTGGTGAAGTCGCGGGACCAGGGGACGGAGTTGGCGTGGAGGCTGATCGCCACGGCGAACTCCTCGAACAGCTCCGGGAACGTCCTGCCCGTCTGCTGCTCGATCCCGGTCAGGCCCGCCGGAGTCAGCGAGTCCGCGAGGACGCGGAAAAACGCCGAATCGGCAAAGGGACTGTCACCGGCTCCCGCGTAGCCGTCGGCCAACCACCGGTTGAACAGCCAGCCGCTCCCGTACTCGCTCCCGTCGTTGTTCGGGTGGTCGGGGGCCACGACGAGGCCGTTGGGCTGGCTTGCCAGGTAGCGGGCGGTTCGGGCCAGCATGATCACGGTTCCGTAGGTGAGCTCATCGAACGCATTCCCCGTGGCCTGCTGATACTCGCCAAAGTCGGACCGACTGACTTCCTGACCCGGGGCCGGTCCGCCGTTGGAGAACCACGCGATGCGGGACGAGAGCTCGCCGGCGATCTCGGCCATGCCCTCCTGGATGAACAGGGGAAAGCCCTGGTAGTTCCCGGGGGCCACGATCCGGTGATACTGCACCACGATGTGCTCCGCCTCGTGGGCGACGGTGGACAGCGCCTGGAAGTTGCCGTCCTCCACGGCCAGGATGAGGTCGGTGTCGAAGTACATCACCTCCATCTCGTTGGACTGCGGGCATACGTCGACGGGGAAGAAGTCCCTGTTCCGCACCTCCGCGATGGCTTCGTCCCAGTTGCCGTCGATGGAGGGGTGGGCGAACAGGACGAGCTTGCCGTTGCCGTCGATGTCCGACGGCTCGCCGAAGTAGGAGGCGATCATGTCCCGGCCGTGGTCGGCGTAGTAGTCCGCCAGCTGCTGCGCCAGGCCCAGGGTGATCGGGCTGGTCTCCCGTTGGATGGTGGCGCAGCTTGCGAGCCTGGACACGTCGAACACGAACCGCTCCGGCGAGGGAGCCTGGGCTGTCGCCTGGAGGGTCCGCTCGCCTGGGGTGCGCAGAACCTCGGCGCCCCCCAGCTCCCGTACGAGCTCCGCCTCCTCCTCCATCCGCCGCACGTGGGCCCTGGCGTTGGCGTCGGCCCGCCGCACCGCCTCGGCCAGCACCCGGGAATCGAACCGGAGCGGCTCCTGGGGCACCGCAGGGGCAAAGACCTCGGCGGCAGGAGCCTGGAGCACCCCCAGCCCCGCCACCCGCAGGGTCACGGTCTCGATGTCCGAATCAATCCCTGCCGTGTTGGTCTGCAGGACCACCACCCGGTAGCGGTCCCCGTTGGCCCCCGAGGGCACCACCAGGCAGTCGGAGGTTTCGAACGCCTGATAGCCACCCGCGCTCAGGCTCACCGCTTCCGTGGCGGCGCACTGCTGCACCGTCACCACGGCCGAGCCCGCCACGCCACCGACCGTCGCCGTGATGGCGGCCGTGCCCACCGACATGCCGGTCGCCACGCCCGTGGCGGACACCGTAGCCACGTTCAGGTCGGAGCTCGTCCAGGAAACCTCCTCACCCGTCACCACGGTGCCACCGGCGTCCGTGGCCCGGGCGCTGAACTGGACAGTGGCCCCGACCGCGGGGAGGGTGGCCGAGGCGGGCGTCACGGTCACGTTGGCGACGGTGGGACCCGTAGGCGTGTCGGACCCGCACGCAGCCAGGGCCGCAGCGAGGGCCACGAGGGAGAAACGGAACCGGTTCGTGGAGCTAGGGCGCCTGTGGATGGGGTACGGCCGCGTGACGGCAGAGGGGCAGGTACTTGGGGCCTGTCCCCGATGTTCCCCTGTCCCCGGAACAAAACCCGTGCCCGGTTCCCCGGTTCCCGCGGGCGGACCTCGTTGGGCCCCTCCCAAGCCTACCCGAGGAGTCGCGGCAGGATCTCGCCGGCGGGCCCGAGGAGCGTTGCCGCGGCGTGGGGGCTCAGGGGCGTGCGCTCCAGGTTCACCTCCACGAGGGATCCGCCGGCCCGAAGCGTCGAAAGGGGCACCGAGGCCGCCGGATGGACCAGGGCGCTGGTGCCCACCACCAGGCAGACGTCGGCCTGGCTGGCCCGGCCGAAGGCCTCCTGAAGGACGCTGGGGTCCAGCGACTCCCCGAACCATACCACATCGGGCCGCAGCAGCCCGTCGCAGACGCTGCAGCGCGGGAGTGAATCCGCCGTCGAGGGCTCCACGTCGGGCAAAGCCGGCGCCCGTGCTCCGCACCGGGAGCACCGGTCCCGGAAAAGATTTCCGTGAAGCTCCAGGGGTAGAGCAGGGGTCGGATCCCCCTCTCCAGCCTCTTCCGTCGCGGCCACCGCATGGAGGCCGTCCACGTTCTGCGTGACGATGGCCACGGGGCGCTCCAGGGCCAACCGGGCCAGGGACCGGTGCGCGGCGTTGGGCCGGCACGCCCCGACGAGCCCCCGGCGCCACGCGTACCACTCCCACACCAGGACGGGATCGCGCCGGAACGCCTGGGGCGTCGCGAGGTCCTCGGCGCGATAGGACCTCCACAGCCCACCCTCCCCCCGGAAGGTGGGCACGCCGGATTCCGCCGACAGGCCCGCACCGGACAGCACGGCCACCCCCTCGGCTTCGGACAGCAGCCGACGGGCGACGTCCAGCTCCCCGGTCACGGCCGGCCTGCCGACCATGCCAGCAGCCCCCATCCGGCCAGGAAGCAGACCCCGCCCACGGGCGTGATCGCCCCGACCCAGGGCTGGCCCGAAAGCACGAGGGTGTAGAGGCTGCCCGAGAACACGAGGATCCCCACCACGAAGAGCCAACCGGCCGCGGTGACGGCGCCGCGGGGCCAGCGGGCCACCGTCCGGGCCACCACGAGGAGGCCCAGCGCGTGCCAGATCTGGTACCGGACCCCGGTCTCGAAGGTGGCCATATCTGCCGGACCCAGCGTGTCCCGGAGCACATGCGCGCCGAACGCGCCCAGGGCCACCCCCAGGAGCGCGAACAGGGCGCCGAGGCGGAAAAAGGTGCGTTCCTCCATCGGATGCCTCCGTCAGTAAGCGAGGCCGTACGCCTCGCGCCTTGGGTCGGAGCCCACCGCCAGGGTGCCGGAGCCGGGCTCCACCAGGATCATCTGCGCCCCTCCGAAGGTCGCGGTCCAACCGCGCACGACCCGGAGCTCGTGCCCCAGAGCCGCCAGCTCCTCCCGGACGGCGGGAGACACACGATCTTCGATGGCCACACGCAGCCCCGGGTAGGACCGGAACCGGGGTGCTTCGATCGCCTCCTGCGGCGTCATCCCGAAGAGGAGCAGGTTGTTGACGATCTGGAGAAGCGATTGGGGCTGGCTGTCTCCCCCGGGGGTGCCGAGGGTGAAGGCCAGGCGGCCGTCCCGCAGGGCAAGAAGGGGGGAAAGGGTGTGGTAGGGCCGCTTTCCGGGCGCCACCCGGTTGGGGTGCCCCTCCTCCAGGGCGAACAGGGACCCGCGGTTCTGGAGCATGATTCCCGTCTCGGGCTCGAAGAGCCCGGAGCCGAACCCGGCGAACAGGCTCTGAATCCAGGACACGGCGTTGCCCCACTGGTCCACGGCCGTCAGGTACACCGTGTCTCCCGAGTCGTCGGCCGCGGCTCGTTCCCCGGTGGACACCTCCCCGAGGCCGGGTGCCACGGACGGCGCCGCCCGGGTTGGATCCACCAGGGATGCACGGCCCTCCAGGTAGGCGGGATCCAACAGGTCGTTCACGGGAATGTCCGCCTGTTCCGGGTCCGCCACCCACCGGTCCCGGTCGGCGAAGGCCACCTTCTTCAGCTCGATGAGCTCATGGAGATAACTCGAGCTATTGTGATCCAACTCATTGATGGGTCGATATTTGGCCATCTCGAAGAGCTGGATCTGAGCCAACCCCTGGGTGTTCGGCGGGAAGGCCAGGATGTCATGGCCGCCGTACGACGCGCTCAGGGGCTCCACCCAGGTGGAGGTATGCCGGGAGAAATCTCCGGCCCTCAGGTGTCCGCCGCCCGAAGCCAGGAAGGCACCCAGCCGCTCGGCCACCGGACCGCGATAGAACCCTGCTTTGCCGTCCCGAGCGATACCCTCGAGGGTGGTCGCCAGGGCGGGATTGCGCAGCAGGGAGCCCACGGGTGGAAGATCCATCGGGGAGGTATTGAGCCCTTCCGGCCTCGTTCAGCGAGCCCCCCTGGGCGCGGAAGTCCGAAGCCAGACACGTGGACACGGGGAAGCCGTCGCGAGCGAATCCGATAGCCGGCTCCAGGAGCCTGGAGAAGGGAAGGGAGCCGAAGCGGTCATGCACGTCCACCCACGCGGCCACGGCCCCGGGCACGCTCACCGACAGTGGTCCCGTCTGGGGGATCTCGGTCAAGCCCTGGTCCTTGAAGAAGGAGGGTTCGGCCAGGGCGCCCGCGCGACCGCTCCCGTTCAGGGCGTGGACCTGGCCCGACGCGGCGTCGTAGACCATCACGAAGGCATCGCCTCCGACGCCGTTCATGTGCGGTCGCACCACGGCCAGCACCGCGGCCATGGCCACGGCGGCGTCCACGGCGTTTCCCCCCTCCTGCAGGACCCGAAGCCCCGCCTGGGCCGCGAGGGGATGCCCCGCCGACACGGCTCCCCGGGTGCCCCGGACCTCCGGTCGGTTGGTCGAGGGGAAGAGCGGTTCGTCGGCTGTCCGCTCATCCGTCTGCGGCGCAGGCGCCTGGCAGGCGTGGAGGGCACAACAGAGGAGCGCGACGAGGGGAAGGAACCGTCCGGGCCGAATCATGGATCCTCCGGGTATTCAGCAGCGGGATAACGCTTCAGCTTGCCCTCCCCGGCGCCCGCGCGCCAGAGGTGGTGGTGGGGGTTCTGGCGCCGGGTTATCGTTGGGCTCGCCGTGCCCCCGCCGTTCCCGAATGCGCCACCCCGTGCCCGTCGCCGTCTCCCCCGCACCCACCGGATCCCGACCCGCCCCCAGCGCCACGCGCGTGGCCCTGGTCGTGGCGGCGGCCCACGGTCTGACCGACGGATACGCGGCGTTCCTCGCGCCGTTGCTGCCCCGGATCATGGATCGGCTGAGCCTGTCCATCGCTCTGGCCGCAACCCTCGCCATGACGTTTTCGCTGGCGGCGTCGTTGCTCCAGCCCTTGCTCGGATACCTGGCCGATCGCCATGGGCGGCGGGCCTTTCTGGTGGCTGGTCCGCTGGTCTCGGGAGTTTTTGTATCGCTCATGGGCCTGGCGCCCAACTTCTGGACGCTCGTCCTGATCCTGATGGCAGCGGGCCTCGGCAGCGCCTCCTTTCACCCGCCAGGTGCGTCCTACGCCGCCCGCGTGTCGGAGGGACGGGGGAGTGGCGGTCGATATTCCATCTTCTCGTTCGGCGGCAGCGCAGGGTTCGCCATCGGTCCCCTGGTGGCGGTGGGTCTCGTGTCCCGAGGCGGGCTGGAGGGCCTTTGGGTCGCCATGATCCCCGTGCTACTCCTCACTCCCGTCTTCTATCTCAACCTGCCTCGCGGCTCCCACGACCGAGCGGTCCACGCTCCGCCCAGGCCGGTGGAGGTGCTCCGGCACCTCCGTGGGACCCTGGGGCTGGTGTTCGGCGTGAGTGCGGCCCTGGCCTGGGCGCAACGGACCTACGTCACGCTCATCCCGATCGTCGTCGCCGACGCCGGAGGATCGGAGACGCTGGGAGCCCTGGTCCTCACGGTCTTCAACGCCGCCCAGGCGGCGGGGACCCTGGCAGGCGGCGCCATGGCCGACCGCATGGACCGACGCCGGCTCCTCGTGGGCCTCTGCGTCCTGGCCTTTCCCGCCTACGTGGCGGCCGTGGCCCTGGCGCCCGGGTCCGTGGGCGCTCTGGTGGCCGCCGCCTTCTCGGGATTCCTGGGGATGGCCACCCTCCCGGCCATCGTGGTCATGGCCCAGGAGATGATTCCCCGGGGCACCGCGGTGGGGTCGGGAATCGTCATGGGACTCGCCTGGGCGGCCGGGTCGGTGGGCGTGCTCCTCACCGGCGCCGTGGCGGACACGATCGGCCCCACGACCGCGACGCTGGGCACGATGCCCGCGATCCTGCTGGCGGCGGCGTTGGCGGCGCATCCCGCGCTCCGCCGCCATCCCATGCCCTCCGAGGCGTGAGCCATGCCCTTCCACCTCCATCCGCCCAGGGATCGACGACTCTATCGGCTGGCGAAGACCGCTCCCCAGGTGACGCTGCCCCGGGGTGAAGCGCTCTACGCCCCGGGCGATCCCGGAGACCAGGTCTTCCTGGTGCGGGAGGGCCACGTGCGCCTGGTCCTTCCGGCGATGAGAGCCGGGGGGCCGTATCGCACGGTGGCCCTGGCGCTCCCGTGGGAGCTGTTTGGAGACGAGGCGCTCACCGAGGGTCATCGTCGCTACGGAGCCGTGGCCGGACGGGGATGTCTGGTCCAGCCCCTGCCCGGAAGCGGCGTGCTCAGGGGACTCAAGAGCGCCCGCAGGAGCCTGGACGCCTACCTTCTGGGCGTCGAACAGGAGCTGCACCGTCTCCGGCACGCCCAGGGGGGGTCCCACGGGCCTGCCGTGGCGCAAAGGCTGGCGGAGGTTCTCCTGGATCTCGGCCGGCGCTGCGGGGAGCAGAGGGGAAGGGGACTCCGGCTGTCCGAGCGTCTGACCCACCAGGTCCTCGCGGATCTCGCCGGCGCCCACCGGGCCACGGTCACCACCCTCCTGAACGATTGGATCTACGAGGGCGTCCTGGCCACCGACACCCAGGGTCACCTGGTTCTGGCCCGTCCTACAGGTCTGTGGTCCCGGGCGGGGTACCACCCTCCGGAGGCGGAGCAGTCGGCCGAGCCCCGGCCGCGTTGACCGACCTACCCGTCACACCTAGGTTTTGAGGCTTTTCCGCGTTCCAACGGCACCCACCATCATCGTCGAATCGGTCATGACCAAGCGCCACCCCGGTCAGCGCAAGCGGCCCCACGGCTCACCCGAGCACGAGGACGACGTCTTCATCGCCAAAGTCCTCGAGATCGGGAACTGGGCGAAGGCCAATCAGCAGCTCCTCACGACTTTGGGGGTCCTCGCGGTCCTGGCGGTCGCGGCGGGCATGTATTACGCGAACTACCGCAGGGCCATGGCGGTCCAGGCCTCCAACGAGCTGGAAGCGATCCACCAGTCGGTCTCCCTGGGGGACACCGAGGGTGCGAAGCAGGAGCTCATCGTATACCTGGAGCGCTTTGGAGGCTCTCCCTATGCCGCCGAGGCCCGCATGCTGCTCGGCGAGCTCTACCTCGCCGGCGAAGAGGCGCAGCAGGCGCAGGCCGTTCTGGAGCCTCTGGCCGCATCTCCCCGGCGGCCAATCGAGCTCCAGACCGCGGCGCTCCTCGGCGCCGCCTACGAGCAGGAGGAGCGATGGGACGAGGCGGAGGCCGTCTATCTGCGGATCGCGGACCGGTCGGACCTGGACTTCCAGATTCGTGATGCCCTCGCCTCCGCAGCCCGGATTCGGGCGAACCACGGCAATCCCCAGGGTGCCGCCGAGCTCTACGAGCGGATTCTCGAGGACATGGACGAGATCAGCAGGCCTCAGCTGGCTACCGGGGCTCAGAAGGGGGCCAGGAGGGAGCTTCCAGGACCCGCCCGCTGAGCCGGCTCTACTTCGTATAATAGTTATTATGTCATCTTGGGGCGGCGCGGCCCCGGATGGCGGTCCCAAGCCTTCTCCCTGGAATGCCTCCCCTCGCCTTCCACCCCGCCTTGGCTAGCGGGCTGCGGGCTCCAGGGCACGCACGCGGACCCGAGCGGTGCCGTGGCCGATCATCCCGAGCTTCCAGGCCGCGACGTAGGAGAGATCGATGATCCGGTCTCCGTGGAACGGTCCGCGATCGTTCACCCGGACCACGACCGTCCGACCGTTTTCGAGGTTGGTGACCTCCACGTACGTCGGTAACGGCAGCGACGGATGCGCCGCCGTCATCGCATACATGTCGTACGGATCCCCAGAGCTCGTCCGACGCCCCTGGAAATCCGGGCCGTACCAGGAGGCCAACCCTTCTGCTTCGTACCCCGAGGAGGTGTTCAGCACGCGGTAGGTCCGTCCAAAGACCTCGTATTCCGGAGGATTCCCGTACCGGCTCCGCTCCTCCTGGACGGGTACGGCATCGGGGATGGAGGAGAGGAACGCCTCGGTGACGTCCTCCGGGGCTGGATCCTCCCCGCCCGCCCCTGCCGTCATCTCTGCCGAATTGGCAGGACGACCCTCCCGAGCGGGAGCATCGGGTGCCCATTCAGGTGTGCCGCTGGGATAGCCGACCACGGCGCACCCGGCCAGCGTCGACCCCAGGACCGCGGCCGTGAGTCTCCTCATCGCCCTCCCACCTCCCCATACACCTGGGAGACCAGCGCCGCCTGCCCTTCGGGACTCAGCGTCGCCAAGTGACTACTGGTAAACCGATTATCATACGTCACCTCCGTCAGAATCCGGATACCCAGCGGAGGTGGTGGCACGGAATCCCCCTCGTGCTCGAGCTCGATCTCGAGCAAGGTCAGACCCTCGAGCGGACCCTCGAAACGATCCAGCTCCCACGGTCCGACGTCCCATCTCGTCTTGAGGACAACCCTTCGCTCGGAGGCCGCGAGGAGCGCCTCAGCCACTTCGGGCGGGACCACCGTCTCGGCCTCCCTCCGACGCACGCCCTCGCCGCTCTTCACGGTCAGCACGGCTCCACGGGGCTCCCCTACCCGGATCCGCACGGCGGGATTCCCGCTGCGCACATAGCCCTGCCGGTAGCGCCTCCCCTGCCCCAGGCCGTCCCACAGCTCCTCGTTCACCCGGACCAGGTAGCGCCGCTCGATCTCCCAGGAATCCGACATGCTCAGCCCCCCGGCTTGCGACCCAGGACCGCGATGCGCCGTCGCAGGAGGGGCACAAGCCCTTGCAGCAGCCGCTCCAGCGTCCGGAGGCCCGGCAGATGGGATTCGGCGTAGTAGGCGCGCTCGATCTCGAACCCGGCCTCTCGCATCATGCCTGTCATGCGCTCCATGGACTTGTAGTCCACATGGCTCACGTCCCGGGACAGGAGGACGTCGTGGTTCTTCAGAATCTCCAGGACGTGCCCACGATGGGGCGTCCACACGCTGAACCGACCCCCGGGGCGCAGAAGCCGATAGGCCTCCGCGACCACGCGGCGTGAGTCGTCGGGATAGAGGTGCTCGAAGAGATCGGCGGCCACCACCAGATCCCAGGCACCCGCCTCCAGATCCGTATCCCCGGCGTCCGCGCACAGGAAACGGAGGTTGTCCCTCGGATCCAGGACCAACCTCCGGTGGCACAGATCGATGCTCTTGGCGCTGAAGTCCACCCCGACCACATACGCCGCCTGCTTCGCCAGCTCGAAGCTGAAGGTGCCCCAGCCGCAGCCCAGATCGACCACCCGCGCGCCAGGATCCGGCCGATGGATCTCCAGCACCTTGGCCACGCGGTAGCGGTGAAAGGCGCTCCGCGCGTCCGTGAGATGGGGAGATTCGTCGAAATAGGCAGAGGAGTCGTAGTACTCCCTGCCGATTCGCTCTTCGGTCATGGGTTCACAGCCGCCCGAAGAGGTCCCGGATCTTCAGCCACCACACACGCCACACCGCCTCCCTGACGATGCGCTTCGACATCTTGGATTCCCCCGAGTCCCGCTCGGTGAAGAGGATGGGAATCTCCCGCAGCCTGAACCCTCGCCGCCAGGCCCGGAACTTGAGCTCGATCTGGAACGCATACCCGTTGGAGCGCACGCGCTCCAGACCGACCTCCTCCAGCACCTTCCGGTGCCAGCAGTTGAACCCCCCGGTGGCGTCACGGACCGGCATGCGGGTGATGGTCCGCGCGTACCACGACCCGAAATAGCTGACGAGGAGCCGGCTCATGGGCCAGTTGACGACCGTGACCCTCCCGTCCACGTAACGGGAACCGACGACCACGTCGTGGTCCCGGGCGGCCTCGATGAAACGGGGAAGCGCGTCCGGAGGGTGGGAGATGTCGGCGTCCATCTCGAAGAGGAGGTCGTAGCCCCTCTCCAGGCCCCAGGCGAAGCCGGCCAGGTACGCGCTTCCAAGCCCATCCTTCGCGTCCCGATGCAGCACGTGGATGCGGGGGCTGGCCGCCGCCATCTCCTCCGCCAGGTCCCCTGTACCGTCGGGCGATGCGTCGTCCACCACAAGGACATCGAGGCGCCCGTCCTGCTCCAGAATGACCGGCACCTTCCGGGGAAGGTTGTCCTTCTCGTTGTAGGTCGGAACGATGACCAGGTAGCGGCCTTCACTCACCCGCGTCCTCCGGTGGATGGGCTCCTTCGGCTGAGGAAGAAGCTACGTGCCTCATCCAGAATGCGGCAGCGGGGACGGCCTCGACGACCGTTGCCCACAGTCGGGCCACGACCGCCATGGCACCCGCCGCTCCCACCCCGAGGTGGGGTGTGAGGAAGGTAACCAGAAAGGCCTCGCGTATGCCGATTCCCGCCGGAGCGAACACGGCCAGGTAGCCGAGGACGTAGGCGGCGGCAAAGGAAGACGCGACCGCTGGCGTGAGCCCCGGATGGCCGAAGCTCGTCACGAGGAGGGAAAACGACGCCGCATAGAGGGCCCAGTTCACCACATACAGGACCAGCCAGCCCATCACGATCCGGCTGGCCAGGGCCCGGGGCGGTTCCCGACGGACGAGCTTGAACCCCAGGGCCACGAACCGCCGGAACACCGGAGGAAGCGCGCCGACGGCCAGGGCCCCGGCCAGCAGGAGCGCCACACCCAGGCCCCAGCTCCGCAAGGGCTCGGGGCCATCGAGCAAGGCCCAGACTCCGACCACCGAAGCCGCAACCAGTGCGACCCCCTGCCCGAGCACCGCGGCCCCGGTCGCCGTCGCCGGAGAGACGCCCCGGCCCCGCGCGAGCACCGCCAGTCCGGCGATCTGCCAGACCTTGCCGGGCACGTAGCGCCCCAAGTTGGCGATCATGAAGAGGCGCACGGCCTCGAATACGGGGAGCCGTGGTCCCCCGAGCCCCACCACGATCCGGGCCCACAGGGCCGCCGAGAGGTAGTAGCCGGCGAAGAGCGAGAGGCAGGACACTCCGAGGAGCAGCGGCCGGTCCGGGGTCCAGGCGGCGGGTTCCAGGGTCCGCAGGTCCTCCAGACCGAGGCCGACCCGGTTCACCAGAAACCACGTGACCAGGACCGTCAGGGCGAGCTGCGCAAGGCGGAGGGAGAGGCGCTTCAGGGAGTCTTCCTCCTGGTCCGGACCCACCCCAAACCCGCGGCGGCGAAGAGGACCACGAGCGAGACCACGCTCACCCACAGGCTTCGGGCCACGACCTGGGAGTGATACGACATCTCCACCACATGCTCTCCGGAGGGAACGGGCACCGCCCTGAGGGTGTGGTAGGCCCGAAGCACGGGTGCCGCTGTCCCGTCCACCGTGGCCCGCCATGCCGGGAACCAGTTGTCGGCCACCACGAGCAGGGCGTCCCGGTCGGAGACGACGGACAGGCGAAGCCCGTTGGGCGTGCGTTCCTCCCAGCGCACCGACCCGGAGACGGGACCCCCGGCCAGCGGCGCCGGGGGTGGCTCGGGAAGCACGACCTCCGCCTCCGGATCGAAGGCGTCGGACAACATGTAGGTCACGGCCTCCGCATCGGACCGCACCACGACGTCCGCCAACAGGCGCGCCCGAGGCAGGCCGGGCTCGGCGATCACGGTCTGGTAGTCTCGACCATCTGCAAGTCGCGTCTGTGAAACGATTTGTCCACCCTGAGGTGACCCGAACTCGATATCCGGCCAGAGGATGTAGCGCACGTTCAGCAATCGCCGGATGTCGCCGTCCAGCAGGTTCTCCGGGAGTCCGGATCCGACCATGCCGATGAGCTCGCGGTACCGGGACAGATCGTTGGGGTGGTGTCCAGCTGCCAGCTCGATGCCGTGCATGGCCGGGCTGACGTCCTGGCCCGCTCGGGCCAGAGAGAGGAGGCGGAAGGGTTCGTCGCTTCCCTGTTCCAGACGCTGGATCGCCTCGATGTTCTCGTCGGGAGTGGCCCAGCGGTCGAAGTCCATGACCTGGACGAACGATCCGTCCACGCGGATCCCGTCGATGGCCGCCAGGGCCACGAGTCCCGCCACCAGCGCGGCAGCCGGCAGGTACGCCCGGCGGACGGCCCAGACGAGCCCTGACATCGCCAGGGCGAGCACGGCGGCGATTCCGGCGCCCCGGGCGATGTAGGGCACCAGGGTCTGGAGCCTCGGATCCCCCGCAGCCTCGGGGTAGACCACCGACGTCCATATCGACGTCAACGTCCCCGACGACGCCAGAAGAGCCAGCAGCACCGTCAGGCCCGCCCCGGACCAGAGCACCCGCTCGATGTTCCGCCATGCTGCGTCGTCGTTTTCACGCACCGCCCGCAAGAGGTGGTCCATGCCCAGGGCGGCCAGGGTGATGGCGGCGAATCCGAAGAGGAAGATCACCTGCGAAGGGGCCCGGAACAGCCGGATCCCGGGCACCAAGGCGTAGAACAGCCCCCAGACCGGCGTATGGGCGCCCAGGGCGAACAGGAACGCCACTCCACCCAGCCCGGTGAAGAACCATCGGACCCCGGGCCGGGCCGCCCCCAGGAACGACACGGCGGCGAGGAGCAGCACCACGAGGCCAATATACTCGTGGTTGTCCTTGAAGAAGTTCCGACCCCACTCCGTGCCGGTCGTCCAGGCCGACCCGCCGGCCGCGGTGCCGGCGAACTCGGGGATCAGCTGGCTCATCGCCTCCTCGGGGTGCAGCGACCACGAGCTCGACCAGGCTCGGCCCGTCTCTCCGGCGGCCTCCCGCGTGGTCTGGATCCGCCGTGAGTACTGGGTGATGTAGTCCGCCGCGGGCAGGAACTGCACCCCTGCTGCGCCTAGCCCCACGACCGAAGCGGCCAGGAACGCGCCGAAGCGCGTGAGCCCCCGGCGGGGTCCCCCTGCCGTCGTCCCGTCCCCTCCCCCGCCCAGGGCCAGCTGGACGGACCGGAAGATGGCGTACATGCCGACGGCCCCGAACAGGAAGTACGCCATCTGGAAGTGCGTGGTGAGCAGCACCAGGGCGACCACCAGGCCGATGCCCGCCCAAGCGGCGAGCTTTCCCCGGGCGAAGAAGCGCTCCACGGCCATGAAGAGGAGAGGCGCCAGGGCGGTGACGAAGATCTTGCCGTCGTGCCCCGGGTGGACGAGGCTCACGAGGAAGGGCGCCACCAGATACGCCGTCCCCGCCAGCAGCGCGGCCGCACGGGAGGCTCCCAGGGTCCGGACCCACCCGAACATGAAGCACCCCGCGGCCAGGACGTGGAGCACCAGCTTCCATCCCAGCGCCCGGTAGGTCTCGGTGATGAGCAGCAGGATGAGGGACGGCGGGTAGAACGAGTCGCCCCCGGACAGCGCCTCGAGGAAGGGGGTCCCCCCCAGGATGTCGGGTGCCCACCGGGGAAACGTTCCCAGGTTCTTCAGGACGTCGGCATAGAACGCCCGGGCGACGTAGCCCAATCCCAGGGTGTCGTTGCCCACCAGCATCTGGTCGCTGAAGACGAACCCCCGGAAGAGGACCAGGGTGAGGCCCGCGAACAGAGCCACCGGGAGCCACGTGGGCACCGAGGGGGTCGCCCCGTCGTCGCCTCGGGACGTCCCAACCCGCGCCCGGGGCTTCTCCCCTGCCTCGCTCTTCCTCTTCTTCGCCATGACGTCACCTGCTCGGGTTCTCTCGCCCGGGCGTCACGCGGGCGAGAAGCTCCTCGTAGATCTCCAGATGCCGGGCGGCGAGCCGCCGGTTGCTCCACCGGTCCACCACCAGGCGCCTCCCCTCCCTGCCTCGGGCAGTCAGGTCCTCCTGGCGGAGGAGCCACACCACGCTCCGGGCCAGGGCCTGCGGGTTCCCGGGCTCGAACAGCCCGCCCACGTCGTCACTCACGATCTCGGGCAAGCCGCCCACGTTGGACGCGGCCACGGGTACCTCGCATGCCATGCACTCCAGGGCCGCGACCGAGGTCGCCTCCATCAGCGAGGGAAAGATGGCCAGCTCCGCGGAGCTCAGGATGCCCGGCATGTCCCCGTGGGGCCGGGCACCGAGAAAGGTAAGCCGCTCCGCCACGCCAAGCTCGGCGGCCAGGGCCTCGAGCTTCCCGCGCTCCGGTCCGTCACCCACGACGACGGCCTCAACGTCCACCTCCGCAGCGATCAAGGGAAGCGCCCGGACGGCGTACTCCACGCCGTTCTTGGGAAAGAGGCGACGGGGGATCACGAGGCGCCGCCGCCCGGTGTCGGGAGCAGGAAGCGTCGGCCCAACCCGCTGGAAGAGATCGGTGTCGACGCCGTTGGTCAGGGGCTCGACCCTCACACCGGGAGCCAGGGACTCCCCCACCGCGGCGATCTCCTCGCTCGCCGCAAGATTGTGGTCCGCCGCCTCGAGAAAACGGCGGAACACGGGTCTCCAGAACGGCGAGTCCGCCCGGCGCAGGAAGTGGCTGGTGTGGTAGGTGGTCACCATGGGAGCTCCTCGGACGCGACGCGCCACCATGGCCGGCAGGACCGAAGCGATGTCCTGGGCGTGGAGGACGTCGGCCACCTTCGCCAGAGCGCCGAAGTGGGGCATGGACGCGAAGGCGAATGCCCCCCAGCCGGCGGTGTTTCGCGCCGGCATCCACGTGCGCCAGACCCGAACCCCATCGATCACCTCATGGCGGGGGAGACCGGGCCGGGAGCGGGACGTCACCACGTCCACGGGGTGTCCAGCTGCGGCCAGGGCCCTGCACAGGTGGTAGACGTGGCTCTCGAGCCCCCCCACCTCGGGAGGGAAGTAGACGCAGTGCATGAGGATTCTCACGCGAGATCCCGCGTGGTTCGCGGCCGCCCCGCCAGGTCCGACAGGAGAATGTCGGCGATGCGCTCCGCCGCCTTTCCGTCGCCATAGGGGTTGGGCCGCACTCCCCTGGAGACAGGGTCAGCCCGGAGAATGGCCAGGGCCCGTTCGCGGACCCTCTCTCCGCCGGTTCCCACCAGCTCGGCGACGCCGGCCTCCACACCCTCGGGACGCTCGGTGACCTCCCGCAGCACCAGGACGGGCGTCCCGAACGTCGGGGCCTCCTCCTGGATGCCCCCCGAGTCGGTGAGGATCAACGCAGCGCGACGGAGCGCCGACACCAGGTCCAGATAGTCCAGAGGTTCGGTCAGGTGGATCCGCGCGTGCCCGGACAGGAGCTCCTCCGCCGGGGCCCGGACGTTGGGATTGGGGTGCACGGGATAGACCACCTCCACGTCGGGTACGGCGTCCGCCAGGGAGCGCAGGGCCCCGAAGACCTCTCTGAGAGGCTCCCCGAAGGACTCCCGGCGGTGAGCCGTCACGAGGACGAGGCGACGGTCTCCTCCCAGGACGCGGGCGAGCGCCGGGTCCCGGACGGGCCGATCCGTGTCGGCGACCGAGAGTAGCGCGTCCACGACCGTGTTCCCGGTGAGGTACACCCGTCCCGGAGGAACACCCTCGCGAACGAGCGCCTCGCGCGCCCGAACCGTGGGGGCGAAGTAGTAGTCGGCGAGAACGTCCGCCAGCCGACGGAACACCTCCTCGGGAAACGGAGCCCACTTGTCGTGACTCCGCAGGCCTGCCTCCACGTGGCCCACCTTCACGCCCTCCAGGAACGCCACCAGGGATCCCACGAATACCGTGGCAGTGTCGCCCTGGACCAGAATGACCTCGGGCCGACAGGAGCGCGTCACGTCCCGGAGGCCGTCGAGGGCATCGTGGATCACGTCGTAGAGGGACTGTCCCTCCCGCATGATCCCGAGGTCGTCGTCGGGCTTCAGGTCGAACGTCTCCAGCACCTGGTCCACCAGGGCTGTGTGCTGACCGGTGAAGCACACCCGGGTCTCCAGCTCGGGAGCACGGCCGCGGAGCGCCGCCACCACCGGGGCCATCTTGATCGCTTCGGGCCGGGTCCCGACGACGACGAGGACGCGGTGGGGCACCGAGGTCAGCGCTCCTTCCGCCGCATCGTGTCCAGCTCGTCCCGGACCTGGGCGACCTGCTCCGATACCAGCCCGAAGCCCACCAGGAGGAACCCCAGCGTCTCCAGGAGCATGACCAGGTACAGGAGGGGACGATAGCCCATGGGCGGCACGTAGGGGTCGAATCCGAAGACGGGGTGGAGGAAGCGCAGGTACACGGCGACGCCCCCCACCAGGATGCCCAGGACGGCCAGGCCCATGCCGGTAGCCCCGAAGAGCACCAGGGGCTTGCGGGAGAAGAGGAGGAGGAACCAGACGGACAGGAGGTCCATCATGCCGACGAGGATCCGGACCGAGCCGGTGTACTTCGATTCACCGGCTCTTCGCGGCAACAGCTCGATGTCGATCTCGCTGACGCGGTACCCCCGGGCATGCGCCAGCACCACGAAGAAACGATGCCAGTCGTGGCGGAGGACCAGATCGTCCAGAATCTCCCGCCGAAACGCCTTCATGGAGTTCAGGTCGGAGACCGGGACCCGGAAGATCCTCCGGGAGAGGCGGTTGTACACCGTGGACACGGCCCGCTTGTCGTACTTCCCCAGCTTCCGCCCGGTGACGATGTCCCACCCTTCCTGGAGCTTGGCCAGGAAGCGCGGAATCTCCTCGGTGCTGTGCTGTAGATCGGCGTCGAACAGAACCAGGAACGTTCGGTCGGTGTGGGCGGCGGCGGTCACCATGGCCTCCGTCTTTCCGAGGTTCGTCCGATGACGCAGCACCTGGAGCGACTCCCATCCGCCGCCCTCGTCCTCGGCCAGGTCCCCGGTGCCGTCCGCGGAGCCGTCGTCCACGAGGATCACCTCCCCGGATAGCCCGTGGGAGACGAACGTGGCACGCAGCTCCCGGATCAGGTCGGGGATCATCGGAGCCTCGTTGAAGGCGGGGACCACCACGGCGAAGTCCCGCTTCATGGATTCGGAAAGCGATGAGGGTAGGGGCCCCGTCACCTCGTCCATGTCACACCCGTTTGCGCATGCGCGCCGGGAGAATCCCCAGCTGATCCCGGTATTTGGCGACCGTGCGTCGGGCGATGTTCACGCCGTCCGTCTTGAGGAGTCTGACGATGGCCTGATCGGTCAGGGGCTTCTGGGCGTTCTCCTCGGCCACCAGGCCCTTGATCTTGTCCTTCACCCCCCGTGCGGAGATGTCCTCGCCACTCGCGGTCGAGAGCCCGCTCGAGAAGAAGTACTTCAGCCGGAAGACGCCCCGGGGCGTCTGCACGAACTTCTGATTCGTGACGCGGGAGACGGTGGACTCGTGCATCTCGATGTGGTCCGCGACCTCACGAAGCGTGAGGGGGCGCAGGTATTGCACGCCGCGCTCGAAGAACTCCCGCTGCCGGTCCACGATGAAATTCATGACCTTGAGCATGGTCTGCCGACGCTGCTCGATGGCCTGGATCATCCAGTTGGCGGAGTTGAGCTTGTTGGCGATGAAGTCGCGGTTCTCGCCTTTGAACTTGCTCTTGTCGCGGGCCACCTCCCGGTAGGCCCGTGAGATGCGTAGTCGCGGCAGGCTCGTGTCGTTGGCGAAAACGATGTACTCGCCGTCGATCTTCTCGACGATGAGGTCCGGGATGATGTACTCCTCCGGGTCGGCGGAGTACTTGAGACCCGGCTTGGGATCCAGGTGGCTGATCTCGTCCGCCGCATCCTGAACCTCCTTGGGTGAGATACCCAGCTCCCGGGCGATGTCGTTCCACCGGTGGTTGATCAGGGACTCGAAGTGCTCCTGGACGATCGTGTACGTGACGGAGCCCTGGCAGTCCTTCTGCCGAAGCTGGATGAGGATGGACTCGCGCACGTCGCGCGCCCCGACGCCCGGGGGATCGAAGCCCTGGATCACCTCGAGCATGGCCTCGGCTTCCTCGACCACATAGGGCCGGAACATCTCCTCGATGGCCCGGAGCTCCTCGGCCCTCGCGTCCGGATCCTCGAGGGACTCGGCCCCCTGGACGGCCACGGGTCGAACCTCCTCGAGCCACGTGTTCACACCCCGGACCACCTGGTCCAGGGAGCACGACAGCGTTCCCTGGTCGTCGATGTCCCCGATGATCTCCTCACCGAGGCGGATCTGACGCTCGTCCAGGGAAAGGAACCGGAGCTGCTCGTCGAGGTGGTCGTGCAGATCCCGCGCCTCCACGGGAGTGGGCTCGAAGTACTCCTTGGCCTCGAACTGCTCCCTTCGCCCTCCTACGTCGAAGCCGTCGAGGAGGATCTCCTCCCAGTCCACATCATCCCCGAGCGGATCGTCCTTGACAGCTCGACCTCCTGCTGGACGTCGGCCTCCGCCATCTCGAGAAACGGGTTCTCCGCCATCTCTTCCTTCAGGTGCTGCTGCAGGTCCAGCAGAGGCATGTAGAGCAACTCCATCGCCTGGTACAGGCGTGGGTTGATCCGCATCTCCTGCCGGAGCTGCGTGCTCTGATAGAGTTTGGTGTTGAACCCGCTCATGTGACTCCTGGTACGCAGGGCATCAAGCCTCCGCGATGACGTCGGATTCCGTCGTGACAGGCCTGGGATACCGACCCCGCATCCGCTGCGTGAGCGTCGGTCCCAGGTAGATCTCCGCTACCTCCTCGTTCCAGACCAGCTCCGACACCGTCCCGCTCACCCGAATCCTGCCCTCGTACATGATGTAGGCCCGATCCACGATCTCCAGTGTCTGCTCCACGTTGTGATCCGAGATGATGACTCCGATCCCCCGGGACTTCAGTCCGCCGACGATCTGCTGGATGTCGTTGACCGCGATGGGGTCGATCCCGGCGAACGGCTCGTCCAGCAGCATGAACTTGGGTCGCTGTACCAGGGCCCGTGTGATCTCCAGGCGGCGGCGCTCTCCCCCCGACAGAGAATAGGCCTTGTTCTTCCGAAGCTTGTGAAGGGATAGCTCCTTCAGGAGCTGCTCCAGCTGCTTCTTCTCCTCTGCGCGGGGAAGTCTGAGCGTCTCGAGAATGGCGAGAACGTTCTCTTCGACCGTGAGCTTGCGGAAGATGGAGGGTTCCTGAGCAAGGTACCCCACGCCCTTCCGTGCCCTCTTAAACATAGGTACGTCCGTCAGGTCGGCCCCGTCCAGAAACACGCGACCCGCGTTCGGCGGGATGAGGCCGACGATCATGTAGAACGTGGTGGTCTTTCCGGCGCCGTTTGGGCCCAGGAGACCGACGATCTCCCCCTGCTGCACGGCGATGTCGACGTCGTCCACCACCTTCCGCCGACGGTAGGCCTTGGTGAGGCCTTCGGCATGGAGACGGCTTGCGTCGGATAGAGCTGGGGGCGCCTCCGAGGCAACCTGGTAGACCTCGGCCCTGGCTTCCTCGAGGTCCCGGACGACAGACTCCAATCGGGACAGGAGCAGCGCCCGTTCCCCTCCGATCTCCGCCCAGGGCCCCGGGCGGACGGCCAGAGCCGTCCAGGCGATACCGTCCCCTTCCCTGGCAGCCAGACCGACCTCCTCGAGTCGCTTCACCACGCGCTCCTCCAGGAAACGGACCAGAGCCTCACCCTCGGAGCCCAGCATGGACGCCCCGTGGCTGCCCAGCTTGTCGGCCACATCCTCGAGGACGTCCCGCACCGACGCGATCCACACCCCGCGATCGACGCGCCCCTGGTCATCGGCCCGCCGGAGGAGCTCGCAGAGCCCTACCGCCACCGACAGATCGTGGGCTTCCAGTCCGGCGACGAAAGAGCCCAATTCCTCTTGCGTCATCGTAGGGACTCCTTTGGCGTCGTGCTTCCCCTCCGGCGGCGGCGGACCCAGACGGGCTCGGCGGGCGGCGTATCGGGAACAGCTCCCGTGTCGGGGAGTGCCAGGGCGGTGTCGGGGACTGCCAGGGAGTCCGCAGCCGCCACGGAGTCCGCCAGGGCCCGGAGGCCTCCGGGCTCCAGGTGCCACCCTCGGGCAGGACCCTCCACTTCCATGCGATCTACCTCCCCGCCGGCCATGGCGATGAGGATCTGCGAGCCGGTGACGTAGTGCACTGCTGGGGGATCGGTACCCGCCCGGAAGGCGCTGTCCGAAGGGGTGAGGCGGTACAGGCTGCGCGCATTCCCATGGGCCATGAGCTGATCGAGGCGATAGCCCTGCTGCGCCGTGTCAGCGGCGGCGGATTCCTCCTCGGGAAGGAAGACGGCGATCACGGTATCCCCCTCGAGCCAGTCATGGAGGGCGATCTCCGGGAGCACATCGACGTTCAGGGAGTCCCGACCCATCGACTCGCCGCGGGCCCTGCCTACCGCGACGATCCGCTCCAGCGCCTGGGCCGGAGCGATCACGTCCAGGGAGTCGGCCGTCAGACGGAAGTCCTCCGCCACGGCGACCGGGAGCTTCAGGTCGGCGCTGTCCGTAGATTCGTCCTGATCTTCCGGATCGGTCCGCAGGGGCGTGGCCACCAACCGGTCCAGCAGCCCTCGGTTCAGGAACAGACGGATCTCGGGCGAGGTCAGCCTCAGCTGGTCGCCGGTGAGGACACCGTCCCGGATGGCCTGCACGGTCCGGATCTCTCCGCCGGGGGCGTCCAGGTGGATGACGCGCCCGGTCAGGTCGTATCCCGAGCCCTCCACCCGGGCATTCCCTTCAGCTCGTACGGTTTCGATCTCCCCGCCCGTCACGCCCATCTCGATGAGACTCCCGGTCAGGTCGTATCCTGTGCCCTCCACGCGGGCGCTACCATCCAGGAGTATGCGCCCCAGCTCCTGGTCATACTCCACCCTGTCGCTGAACGCGTGGAGGGAGTCCCGTTCGATCTCCGCGTCGCGCCGTGCCTCGAAGTACCGATCCCCTCGGAAGAAGAGGCGGTCCGCGGTCACGCGGTAGGGAGTCGGCGGCGATTCGGGCCTCTCGGACACCGCGGCCGACGGGGCCTGTCGGGCCGGGGCCGCGACCGCTGCGCTGTCCGGAAGGCCGACCGCGGTGGTGTCCGGCGGGCCCACCGAGACCGAGTCGGTACCGACGGCCGTGTCCGCCGCCCCGGTCGTGTCCATGACCGCGGCGGTGTCGGGAGCGGAACGGAGCATCAGGAGGGCTCGGGGACGGACCCGGTCGGTCCAGGTGGTGACGGTCATCTCCTCCTCATCCCGGAAGCCCGCCTGACGGAGGTACACCAGGTTCCCGTTCTCGATGATCGAGCCCCGCTCGGTGTCGCGTACGAAGAGGTGCCCTGCCGCCTGGAGGCGGGCCTCCCGGGAGAAGTAGCGTGCCTCGTCGGCCTCGAGCTCCCGGGTCCGGTCCACGTAGCGGACGTTGCCCGTGAAGTGGGCGAACCCGAGGGCGGAGTTGGACACGGCCGAATCGGCCTGGATCCGCACGCCGCCGTCGCAGATGAAGCGGGGCCGGCTGATGTACGTGATCCGGTCGCTTCCCACGAGGGTCACCACCTGGAACGAGCGCGTCCCGTCCCCCAGGATACATCCTTCCTGGGCACCGCCCTGCCCGACCCCGGCCACGAGGACCAGGGGGGCTGCCATGGAGCAGACGCGGAGGACGAGGCGGCGGCGGACCATGGGAGGCTCAGAACACCGGTCCCACGGCACCCCGTGGATTCTCGATACGCACGTTCTCGAAGGTCAGGTCCGACTGGAAGGAGGTTCCTCGGCTGACCGAGCCATCGGCCAGGGTCTGCACCGTCGTCGAGTCACTCCAGATGCGGTCCCTGGCCGGGTCGTAATGAAGCTCGGCGGTCTCGATCCGTCGCCGGTCCTGGTGGATCGTGAGCACCACGTCGCCCCGGGCCACCATGCGGTCGGTGCTCGGGTCGAATTCTCCGTCGTGGGCCCTCACCGTGGCTCGTTCTCTTCCCTCCTCGTCGTAGAACACCACCTCCAACCCTCGGAGCTTCTGAGTGGTGGAGTCGTTGAAGATATAGGCGGTATCGGCGATCACCCGACCTTCGCGGACCCCCGCAGCGCTCAGAAAGGAGGTCATCCCGAACATGACCAGGTCCGCCTCGACGCCCTGGAGGTCCCCGGAGGCGAGCGGGGCCTCCGTGGGCCCATCGCAGGCCGCCGTACCCACCGTCATCAGGGCAAGGCCAACAATATGTATACGGTTCATATCAAACCTCATAGTACACCTGACTTCATAAGATCGTGGAGATGCACGATCCCCACCAGGCGACCGTCCTCTTCCCTCACAGGAAGCGCCATCACCCCGTGCTTCTCCATCCGACGCACGGCCGCGGACCCCAGCTCCAGGGGGCTGGCCACCTTCGGGTCGCGGGTCATGACGTCGGAGACCCGACAGTCCAGGAAGTCGGGCTCCCGCTCCATGAGGCGCGTGAGATCCCCCGCGGTAACCACCCCCACCACGTGGCGCTTCCCGTCGACGATGGGCACCGTGCCGCGCATCTCCGCGAGGGGTACGATGCAATCCCGCATGAGCGCGTCCTCCTGGAGCCGCGGGTAGTCCTCGGCCACCATCACGTCTGCTACACGGACGGAGAGCTTTCGTCCCAGAGCACCGCCGGGGTGAAGGGCGGCGAAATCCTGCTCCCGGAATCCCCGGAGCTGCAGCACCACGACCGCCAGGGCGTCACCCATGGCCAGGGCGGCGGTGGTAGAGGCCGTGGGCGCCAGGTCCATGGGGCAGGCCTCTTCCTCGACGGAGCAATCCAGGGTGACGTTGGCGTGGCGGGACAGTGCTCCTCCCGGCTGCCCGGTCATGGCGACGATGGGAACGCCGAGCCGGAGCAGGTATTCGATGAGTCCTTCGAGCTCCGAGGTGTTGCCCGACTTGGACACCAGGATCGCCACATCGTCTCGACCGACGATCCCGAGATCGCCATGCAGGCCTTCCACCGGGTGCAGAAAGGTCGCGGGCGTGCCCGTGGACGTGAGGGTGCCCGCGATCTTGCGGGCGATGTGGCCGCTCTTGCCGATCCCGGAGACGATGACGCGCCCCGAGGCGCCGTGGACCAACCGACAGGCACGGACGAATGATCGATCCAGGCGCGCCTCCAGGGCCGACACCGCGGCGGCCTCGAGTCGGACGACTCTGCGACCCTCCGCCACCAGCTGTTCGTCCGTGCCTCCCCCTGCGGAGCCGGCTCCGTCGGAAGCGACCGGCGCCGAGGGCTGCCATCGCACGGTCCAGCGCTCGCTCACGGACGACTCCTCTCGTCCACATACTTCCGGATCACCCACTCGAGGTCTCCTCGAGCCGACAGAAGGGCGTCGCAGAACTCCCGGGCAGCCCCCCGACCACCGGAGCGGGCGGCGCGCCAGTCGGCCATCTCGGCGATGGGGGCGGAGGCGTTGGCCACCGCAGCCTTGAGGCCGGCTTTCCGGTACACCGCCATGTCCGGGAGGTCGTCGGCGAGCATGGCGACGTTGTCCCATCCAATCCCCACCCGCCGCATGAGACCCTCCACGATCGGGAGCTTGCGAGCATCGGGGTCCTGGTGGCACTCCACACCCAGCTCTTTGGCCCTCACCTCGGTGGCCGCAGACACGCGCCCGGAGACCATCGCCACCTCGATCCCCGCCCATTGCAGGAGCTTGAGGCCAAAGCCGTCCTGAATGTCGAAGCGCTTGAGCTCCATGGCTTCGCCCGACGCGGTGGTGCCGACATAGACGCCTCCGTCGGTGAGCACTCCGTCCACGTCGAACACCACCAGCTTCACGGGCTCGGCCAGCGCAGCGGGCATCGGACCTCCACCCCTCGGTAGCCCGCTCATCGCGTCACCCCACCGGCGCCCAGAGCCTCCCGAAGCGCCATGACCTCCTCCAGGAGGGGTGGCAGCCGGTCCAGCGGGATCATGTTGGGTCCGTCGGAAGGGGCACGCCCGGGCTCGGGGTGGGTTTCCAGGAAAAGCCCGTCGCACCCCGCCGCCACGGCCGCGCGCACGAGAGCCGGAATGTGCTCGGGATTGCCGCCGCTCGCCCCGTCCGCCAACCCGGGCCGCTGGACCGAGTGAGTCCCGTCGAAGATGGCGGGCGTGCCGCAGGCGTCACGAATGCGGCCGAAGCTCCTCATGTCCACCACGAGGTTCCCGTAGCCGAAAAACGTTCCCCGTTCAGTCACCGCGACGTCGGCAGCCCCCGACCGGCGGAGCTTCTCGACGGCGTGGGCCATCTCTTCGGGAGCCATCCACTGCCCTTTCTTGACGTTGATCGCCTTGCCCGTGGCCCCGGCGGCCACGAGCAGGTCGGTTTGACGACACAGGAACGCCGGGATCTGGAGCACGTCGACCACGGACCCCGCCCGCTCCGCCTGCTCCGGCTCGTGAACGTCGGTGAGGATGGGCAGTCCGGTCTCCTCCCTGACCCTGGCCAACGAAGCCAGGCCCCCATCGATGCCCGGACCCCGGGGCGCGTCCAGCTTCGAGCGATTGGCCTTGTCGAAGGACGCCTTGAAGACCACGGGAAGCCCCAGGGAGGCGCTCCGGGAGGCCAGCTCCCGGGCCACCCGCAGGTTCAAGTCGTCATCCTCGAGGACACATGGGCCCGCGAAGAGCGTGAAGCGCTCGAACATGAGGTTCGGGGGAGCTCAGACGCCCACCGCCTCCGGTCTCGCGGCGGGCTTCCCCCCTGCGAACCGGGCGGCGGCACGGACGAACGAGTCGAAGAGGGGGTGAGGGCGCGTGGGGCGGCTTTTCAGCTCCGGATGGAACTGGCCCGCGACGAACCAGGGATGCTCGGTGATCTCGATCATCTCCACCAGGCCGCCGTCGGGGGAGGTGCCGGAGATGGTCAGACCATGCTCTGCGAGCATTCCCCGGTAGGCGTTGTTGACCTCGAAGCGGTGCCGATGCCGCTCGGAGATCTCTGCGACCCCGTAGATCTGCCGGGCTCGGGAGCCGTCCTTCAGACTGCAGGGATAGGCGCCCAGGCGCATGGTCCCACCCTTGGTGGTGACCTGGAGCTGCGAGTCCAGAAGGCAGATGACCGGATCCGAGGCGTGCTCCTCGAACTCCGAGGAGTGGGATTCCTCCAGGCCGCACACATTGCGTGCGAATTCCACCACGGCGCACTGAAGGCCCAGGCAGATGCCGAAGAACGGAAGCTCGTTCTCACGCGCCCAACGGATGGCCTGAAGCATGCCCTCGACGCCCCGTGGACCAAACCCTCCAGGGATCAGCAGCCCGTGATAATCCTCCAGCAGCTCCACCCCCCTGCCCTGCTCGAACTGCTCCGAGGACAGCCAATCGGTGCTCACCTTGACGTCGTTGGCGATGCCCCCGTGGATGAGCGCCTCCTGGATGGACTTGTACGAGTCCACCAGATCGGTGTACTTGCCCACGACGGCGATGTTCACCTCGCCGGACGCCGGCCTCTTCACCCGCTCAACGATATTCGTCCAGGTCGTGAGGTCCGGCGGGGCGGCTTCCACCCCCAGACGCTCGAGGATGACCTCGTCGAGCTTTTGCTCCCGGAGCTGCAGGGGCACCTCGTAGATCGTCTCCACGTCCCTGGCCTCGATGACCCCCTCGAGCTCCACGTTGGTGAACAGGGCGATCTTCCTGCGGATCTCGTCCGACAGGGGATGCTCGGTTCGGCAGATGAGCACGTGGGGCTGGATTCCGATCTCCATGAGCTCACGGACCGAGTGCTGCGTCGGCTTGGTCTTGAGCTCTCCCGCAGCGGCGATGTACGGGATCAAGGTGAGGTGCACGAACACGGCGTTGTCCCGACCCACATCCACCCGGAACTGCCGGATCGCCTCCAGGAAGGGCAGCGACTCGATGTCACCCACCGTGCCTCCGATCTCGGTGATGACGACGTCGTGCTCCGGAGCCAGCCGGCGGATGGCGGACTTGATCTCATCGGTGATGTGCGGGATGACCTGGACCGTTGAGCCCAGGTAATCTCCGCGCCGCTCCTTGGAGATCACGTTCTGATAGACGCGGCCCGTCGTGATGTTGTTGGCCTGGGACAGGGACGCGTCGATGAAACGCTCGTAGTGGCCCAGATCGAGGTCCGTTTCGGCTCCGTCGTCCGTCACAAACACCTCTCCGTGCTGGAACGGGGACAGCGTGCCGGGATCCACGTTGATGTACGGATCGAACTTCTGCAGCGTCACTCGGAGGCCGCGCTCCTTGAGAAGGCGACCGATGGATGCGGCAGCAATGCCCTTGCCCAGAGAGGACACCACGCCGCCGGTGACGAAGATGTATTTCGTGGGCCTGGTCTTCAGTTCGCTCATAGTCCGTACGTCATGCGTGTGTGGTGACACCAGCTTGGCCTAGCTTCGCTTCCATTCGAATGATGTCCGCCGGGGTATCCACACCCGGGTCTGCAGCTCCAACCACCGCCACCCCGATCCGAAGCCCCCGCTCCAGGGGCCGCAGCTGCTCCAACAGCTCCAGGCGCTCCAGGGGAGACGGGGCCAGGGCGACCCAATCTTCCAGTGCAGAGCGCGTGTAGGCATAGATGCCGATATGCCTGAGGAAGGGCTCGCGCTCCAGCTCCTCCTGCGACGGCCTGTCGTCGCGTTTGTAAGGGATCGGGGCGCGGCTGAAGTAGAGGGCCCGCCCGCTGACGGCTCGAGCCACCTTGACGACCGAAGGATCCTTGCGGGCTTCGTCGTCGATCAGCGGCGTGGCACACGTACCCACGTCCCACCCCTCATCGCGAACCAGCTGGATGGCGGAGCGGAGGTGGGATTCCTGAAGGAGCGGCTCGTCACCTTGCACATTGGCGACGAGGTCGTACTCGGCGTATTCGGGTCGGCGGGCCACCTCGGCAACCCGGTCGGTCCCCGACGGATGCTCCACCAGAGTCATCTCCACCGGCGCCCCCAGGGCGCGGCACACCTCGGCGACCTCCTCCGAATCGGTGGCGACCACGGCGTGATCGAGGACCGACATCCTCTCTACGCGCCGCCAGACCCACTCGATGAGGGGCTTGCCGAGGAGGGGATAGAGGGGTTTTCGGGGGAGTCGGGTGGACGCGAGCCGCGCAGGAACGATACCGAGTACCCGGCTGCTCAAAGAGGCCTCACGGAGACCGAAGCGCGCCATCTGGATGCAATAATCACGCCACGGAAGGTACCCCGAGGCAGGGGGCAGGGTCAAGCGGGTTGGGACGTCAATTTCCCCGGCTGGCTCAGGAAGTTGGCCAGCAGGATTCCCCCGTGATCGCTGAACAGCGATTCCGGATGGAACTGGACGCCCCAGAGGGGGAGGTCCCGATGTCGCAGCGCCTGGATCTCGTCTCCGTCGCTGGGGTCCGTGCTCCACGCGATGGGCTCCAGGACCGGGGGCAATGCCGCCGCATCCGTCACCAGGGAATGGTATCGTGCCACCGAGAACGGTGAGGGAATGCCCGCGAAGAGCGTGTCACCACGGTGCCGGACCTCTCCGGTCTTTCCGTGCATCAGGCGACGGGCACGCACGGTGCGACCTCCGAACGCCTCCCCGAGGGACTGGTGACCGAGACATACCCCCAGCATGGGAATGCCCAGGGCGCCCAGATGGCGGAACGCCTCCACGCTGACGCCGGCCTCGGCGGGAGTGCACGGTCCGGGTGAGACCACGACCCTGTCCGGCATCATGGCCGCCACCTCGTCGACCGTCCGCTCGTCATTGCGCACCACCACAGGCTCGGTGCCCAGGGCACCCAGGAGCTGCACCAGGTTGAACGTGAACGAGTCGTAATTGTCGATGACCAGGATCATGAGGCCAAGGGGACCGTGGGAGGCGCGTGGAAGATCACGGAAACTCGCTCCGGCTCGTCGGCTCCGCCAGCGTGATGGCCCTCCGTCGCTCCGGCCCCGAGCCCCTCACGAAGCGACCCCGGACGCGCACGCCCTCCACGGACGATGAATCCGAGGACCTCCCCCGTAAGGCCTGGGTAGGGGTACCTGCGAACGCGAGACGACACGCACCAACCAGGGGAGGATCGTGTACACCCGCTGCCTGGTCTGCTCGACGCCCTTCGAGCCCAACGAGGAGCTGGGAAACCTCGAGCTGGGGCGGCGCCTGGCATTCGATCCGCGGCGCGGACGTCTGTGGGTGATCTGTCGCGTGTGCAAGCGCTGGTCCCTCGCCCCCCTGGAGGAGCGCTGGGAAGCCCTGGAAGAGCTCGAAAAGCTCACGCGCGACCGGGCCCGGCTCCTGTCTCAGACCGACAACATCGCGCTCCTCAGGGCAGGCCCGCTGGAGATCGTGCGGGTGGGGCGGGCGAACCTCACGGAGGAAGCCTGGTGGCGGTACGGGAAGGAGCTCACCTCCCGGAGGGAGAAATACAAGAAGCTCTCGCTCGCGGGATCGGTGGCCGCCGGAGCCGTGATGATCGGGGGTTGGGCCACCGGAGGCGTCTCCCTGTTGGGCATGTGGATCCTCACCAGCCGCGCACCGGAGTCCCTCACGGACGCGGCGCGCTGGCTCCGCTTCGGGTCGTCCGCATGGCGGGGCCAGAGGACCTGTGAGCGCTGCGGCCATGTCTTCCGCTCCCTGGCGTACCGGGATCGGGGAGGATTTGGTCTCTTCCCCGGGAACGGCCCCGGGCAGGTGACCCTTTCCTACCGCTGCCCCCGGTGTGGGCAGTATCGGGAGGGAGGCCTTCAGCTGACCGGTCAGGAAGCCGACAAGACCCTGAGGCGTACTCTGGCCTACCACCATTTCGCGGGCGCCACTGAACGCCGCGTGACCTCGGCGGCTCGGCTGATCCAGGAAGCCGGGTCGCCGGAAGATCTGACCCGCATCGTCATCAAAGATGGCCGACGTCTTGAGCTGGCGGCCATCGTGGACGGGGAGCTCACGCCCGTCCCCCTGCTGGAGACCCTGCGTCGGAAAGTCACGGGGAGGGACTGAGCGCGTGAGAGGCCCGCTCCCGGGCCGTGCCGTCCTGGCCCTCGGTCTGGCAGCCTGCTCGACCGCTCCCATGCCCGAGAAGACCCTCCCCCTGGTGGTCGTGAGCATCTTCCCGGTGGCAGACCTGGTGGCTTCGGTGGGAGGAGAGGACGTGGAGGTTCGGACGCTGCTTCCGCCGCGGGCCTCTCCCGCCACCTGGGAAGCCACGCCGAGCCAGGTCAGGATGCTCAGCGGGGCGGACGCGTTCGTGGCGGTGGGTGGCGGGCTCGACGACTGGTTGGGAGGCCTCGAGCCGGACGAGGCCCGGATGCCCCACCTCCGGATCGTGGACGGCCTGGAGCTCCTGGACACCGAAGGCGACGCCCGCCGACACGGCCGAGGTAACCCCCATGTCTGGCTGGACCCCGTCCTGATGCGGGACAACGTCATCCCTCGCGTCCAGGACCTCCTGATCCAGCTCGTGCCGGAGGCGGCCGAAGGGATCCGGGGACGCGCCGCTTCCTGGGCAGATTCCCTCACGGCGTTGGACCGGGAGATCCGCAACCTCCTCGACGATGCGACGAGCAGGTCGTTCGTGGCCACCCACGAGGCCTGGGGCTACTTCGCGAAGCGCTACGGACTGACGTCCCTGGGGAGCCTGTACGAACGCCCGGGTCACGAGCCGTCCGCGCAGGGGCTGGCCCTCGTGCTCGAGGGGGCCAGGGATGCGCGCCTCACCGCCATCCTCACCGAGCCCCAGCTTGCCGAATCGGCAGCGAAGGCACTCGCCGCCGAGCTCGGCGGCGAGGTCCTGCTCGTCGATCCTCTCGGGGGCCCTGGACTCCCGGGCAGAGAGCGGTACTGTGATCTGATGCGCTTCAACGCCCGGTCCTTCCGAGCCGCCCTGGAAGCCCGATGACAACGCCTACGCCGGAAACGGCGATCCTCTTCGCCGGGGTCCACGCCTCGTACGGAAGCCGACCCGCACTGGAGGACGTGTCGTTTCGGGTCGACCGGGGAGCCTTCGCGGCGCTGATCGGTCCGAACGGGGCAGGAAAAAGCACCTGCCTGCGGCTGCTTCTGGGCCTGGTTCAGCCGAGGTCCGGCACCGTCGAGGTATTCGGCGGGCCGCCGGGCGCCTCGTCCGGGACCATCGGCTATGTGCCCCAGGGCGTCCAGATGCCTCGCGGCTTTCCCATCTCGGCCCTGGACGTGACGCTCATGGGGCGCACCGCTTCCAGGATCTCTCCGGAGGACAGCAGCAGCGGGTCCTCATCGCCCGGGCCCTCGCGGGCAAGCCCCGCATGCTTCTTCTCGACGAGCCCACGGCGGGCCTCGACAGCGGGGCCCGTGCCCGGTTCTATGCCCTGGTTTGCGACCTTCAGCACGCACGAGGACTCACCCTGCTCTGCGCGACCCACGACCTCGACGTCGTGGGGGATCACGCCGACCAGCTCATCCTGCTGGACCGCACCGTGAAGGCGCAGGGCACCCCCGCCGCCGTCCTGGGCAGCGGGGCCCTGCGCGCCGCCTACCCCTTCCCCGACGCCCACGTCCACGCCGCATCGGAGCACGGGAGTTGACCGACTTCCTCTCCTACGGCTTCGTGCAACGGGCCCTGGTAACCGGCACGCTCCTGGGCGTCAGCTGCGCCGTGCTCTCCTTCTTCGTGGTGCTCCGGCGCATGGCGTTCGTGGGGGTCGGGCTCTCTCACACCGCCCTGGGGGGTGTGGCCATCGGCGTGGTTTTCGGCGTGCCTCCCCTCCTCGCCGCAGCGATCTTCACCACGGGGGTCGCCTGGGTGATCGGCTGGATCGGCGGACGCACCGGGGTCTCCGAGGACACCGCCATCGGCGTGTTCTTCCCCGCTGCCATGGCTCTCGGCATCGTCCTCATCAGCCTGTCGCCCGAGTATCGACAGGATCTGATGGGGTACCTGTTCGGGAATATCCTCTCGGTCGGGCCAGAAGACGTCCTGCCCATCGCCTCGGTCAGCCTCCTGGGGCTCGGCGTGATCGCCTTCTACTTCAAGGAGCTTCTCTTCGTGGGGGTGGACCTCGAAGCGGCCAGGGCCGCCGGACTGCCCGTCACCGGGCTGCGGCTTCTGCTGCTGACCGTGCTGGCGGTGACCATCGTCGCGGCGGTTCGCCTGGTGGGGATCGTTCTGGTGTCAGCATTCCTGGTGATCCCGGCGGCCACCGGTCAGGCCGTGGCCCGGTCCCTGTCCGGCATGCTGGGCATCGCCGTGGGGTCGGCCGTCTTCTCGGTAGTGACGGGGCTGTGGCTCTCGTGGATGTGGGATCTGCCGTCGGGTGCCGCGATCGTCCTCGTGGCGGCCGGTCTGTTCTTCGGGGCGCTGGCGTTCGGTCGGAGCCACTGACGTGGTGCCCAGGTGGCCCGGCGGTGGGGGGCAGCGCCGGCCGTGCCATACTCGTGCCGAGCTTCTCTAGTAGTCCACCGGACGGAGGTAGAAGGCACCGATGGCGCTGGAGGACAGGACCGCCACCGTGGGAAGCTCGCGCTTCCAGTGGGTGGAGTGGAGACGCCGCGCCACCAGCTCCACGGCGTCCCGCCGGAGACCCAACCGAACCAGCTCCTCGACGCCGTACCCCCGCAAGAGCCCGTGGAGGATGGGGTCCGCCTCCGGATAGGCCACCCCGAGCTCGTCCTCGTCGGTGACGCCCCGGACCAGATCCGCCGTAGCCGGCTTGTCCACAATGACGTCGGGGACCCCCAGGTGCCGGGCCAACGCCCACACCTGCGTCTTGAAGAGATCCCCCAGCGGGTTGATGGGAGGCGAGTCGTCGGCGTGCCAGGTGAAGTAGCCCAGGAGGCGCTCGCTCTTGTTCCCCGTGCCCAGGGGCAGCGCCCCCAGCCGGGCCGATTGGTCGAAGAGAATGACCGCCCGGAGGCGCGCCATGAGGTTCCCCTTCCTGAGGGGTGTGATGTCCGGCTCGTAGGTTGCGACGTACTCGTCGATCGGAGGGCTGATCTCGATGGTGCGCGCGGGGACGCCGGTGGCCTCCAGCAGCAGCTGAGCATGCTCGAGGCTCTCCGGCGACGACGTCCGATAGGGGAGTCGGAACCCAAACACGTTCTCGGCCCCGAGGGCGCGCACCGCCAGGTACAGGGACACGGCGGAATCGACGCCACCTGACACGCCCACCACCACACGCTCGAACCCCCGTCGTCGGGACACCTCTTCCCGGATGAACTCCACAAGCGTGCGCTCCACCAGATCCAGGTCGAGATCGAGGGCGCCGGCTCCGAGGAAGCCCGGGTCCACCGGAGTCGTCTCCCCGGTCCCGGCGAGGTGCGCCGACGGCCCGGCGAAGGCGAGGTCCTCGTCGTCCTCGTCCTCGTCGTCGTCGGCCCGCCCCACCGCGGCCTCGACCGACCGCTGAAGGTGGGGAAGCATCTGTTCGAGATCGGCCAGCAGCGGTGACTCCACCCGCGCCCGGTCGATGGCGCTGGCATCGAGCGCCGCCAACGTGACACCCTCCTCCAGGAGCGGTCCCCGAGCCAGGATCCGTCCGTTGGGCCCTACGGCGAGGGACCCGCCAGGGAACAGCTTTCCCCCCTCCGAGCCCACCAGCTGGGCGACCGCCACGAAGACCCCGTGCTCCACGGCCGCCGCGGGCGCCAGGTGCTCCCAACGCTCCAGGTTTTCAGGCTTGCCACCGGTTCCGACGCCGAAACCCCTGGCCGGCGAGGCGCTCACCACCACGATGAGCTCCGCCCCTCCCAGCGCGAGGATCGTGGGGGGCAGGGAGTGCCACATCTCTTCGCACACCAGGATGCCCATCCGGCCAAAGCGGGTGTCGAAGGCCCGAACCTCCGTGCCGGGCTCCACGAACCGGGCCTCGTCGAAGACGCCGTACGTGGGCAGGAACAGCTTCCTGTGGACGTGACGGACCTTCCAGCTCTCGCCGTCGGGAGTGAGGTGGGCCGCGCTGTTGTACAGACGGCGACGCCACCGCTCATAGAAGCCGAGCACTGGTCCGGCGTAGGCCCCTGGCGCTCGCACAGTCTCTCGGCGGTCTGCGCCAGCTCAGCCACCCCACCGACCATGAAATTCCCGGAGTGGCTCGCTTGGGGAAATACGACCAGGTCGGCGTGGACGGCCTGTTCTGCGACGATACGCCGCACCATGTCGACGTTCGCGGCCACGTCGGCCTTCCTGGGCTTCAGCTGGACCAGGGCGACACGAAGTGGAGGGCGGGCCTCACCTGGAATCATGAGGGCTCGATGGTTCGAAGGCGGCGCGTTGGGCTGGCCTGCTACCCGATCCGTTAAGGTACTTCCTCACCGTCGCGGGGGGCAGGTGGCACGGGTCGCGGGGAACGTGGCCGACCTCGAAGGGGTTACACGAACGATCCGTGCCGAACTTCAAACGCCCAGAGATCGCATGAACCGTAGCCTACGACTCCTCGTCTTCCTCATCGTATTCGCGGCTCCCGTCACCGCTCAGGACCGACGGCCCACCCGGAGCACTGACAACCCGGAGGCCGACGTCTTCCTCGGGACTCTCCAGGCGCTGTCCCGGATGCACATGAACGCCCCGACGGATTCGGCGCTGTGGGACGCCGCCCTCGACGGGATGATCGCGTCCCTCAACGACCCGTACGCCGCGGTATTCAACCCCGTGGAGTCGGAGGCGTGGGAGGAGGAGACCACCGGCAACTACTCGGGGATCGGGCTCCAGATCACCCTGCTCAACGACGAGATCACCGTCACCGCCGTGTTCCGGGGTACGCCGGCCAACGACATGGGCCTCCAGGTCGGGGATGTCATCGTCGGTGTCAATCAATACGATGCGACGGACTGGGGCACGGACATGGCCGCCGACTCGATCCGGGGGCCTGTCGGTACGAACGTTCGGGTCCGCATCAAACGGGACGGTTTCGACCAGTCCATTCCGTTCGAGATCACCCGGGCGGAGGTCCACGTGCCGGCGGTGAGCTACGGTCGTCTGGAGGGGAACATCGGGTACGCCGTCCTGGACCGCGTCGCCAGGAACGCCGCCCAGGAGATGGACTCTGCCCTCACGGAGCTGCAGGACGCCCGCGGAATGATCATCGATCTGCGGCGTAACCCCTGCGGCTTCCTGGATGAGTCCATCATGCTCGAGGACATCTTCCTGGATCCAGGCTCGAC
>JARRLD010000116.1:0-15332 GCA_037387345.1 Gemmatimonadota bacterium | reverse complement strand
CATCTTGGCCGCGTGGAGCCTCCTGCCGTCACCCGCCTGAACGCGGCCCTCCAGGGCCGCTACAGCATCGAGCATGAGCTCGGTGAGGGCGGCATGGCCACGGTCTACCTGGCCCAGGACCTGAAGCACGAGCGAAAGGTCGCGCTCAAAGTCCTCAAGCCGGAGTTGGCCGCGGTCGTGGGCGCCGAGCGCTTCCTGGCCGAGATCAAGACCACCGCCAACCTCCAGCACCCCCACATCCTCCCGGTGTACGACTCGGGGAATGCGGACGGATTCCTCTTCTACGTGATGCCCTATGTGGCGGGCGAGACGCTGCGGGAGCGGTTGGACCGGGAGCAGCAGCTCCCCGTGGACGAGGCCGTGCGGATCGCGACGAACGTCGCAGAGGCGCTCGACTACGCGCATCGACGCGGGGTGATCCACCGGGACATCAAGCCGGCGAACATCCTCTTGCAGGACGGCAAGCCGGTCCTGTCGGATTTCGGCATCGCCCTGGCGGTCGGAGCGGCCGGCGGCGGCCGGTTGACCGAGACGGGCCTGAGCCTCGGTACGCCGCGCTACATGAGTCCGGAGCAGGCGACGGGCGATGTGAACGTGGGGCCGCCAGCGGACGTCTACGCGCTGGGCTGCGTCCTGTACGAGATGCTCGTCGGCGATCCACCCCACACGGGTCGGACGGCCCAGGCCGTTCTGGGCAGCATCGTGACGGGCATTCCGGAGCCGGTGACCAAACGTCGGCCGGCGGTGCCCACGAACGTGGATGCCGTGATCCGGAGGGCACTCGAGAAGGTCCCCGCAGACCGGTTTACCTCCGCGCAGGACCTCGCCAGGGAGCTGGCGAACCCTGCGTTCCGGCACGGCGACACAGTGACTGGACCCGGTGGGGCGGCGTCTCGGCGCTCGCGCCTTGTCGCGCTCGCCGGTTGGGCCACAGCCGCCGTGCTCGCCGTCGCGCTCGGCGTCTCGCGCTTCCGGGCCGATCCACCCGCCAGGGTGACCCGCGCCTCCATCCAGCTTCCCCCCGAGGAGATGTGGAACCCCGAGGGTGGGCACCTGGAGCTTTCCCCCGACGGCTCGGTGTTGGTCTACCGCGGAGTGGGCGAGGGCGGGAGCTCCATGCTCTGGGTTCGGCGCTGGGACGAGCTGCATGCGACGCCCCTGCCCGGCAGCGAGCAAGGGTGGGAGCCGGCGATCTCCCCGGACGGTACCGAGGTCGCGTTCGATACCCCTGGGGAGCCGGTCTACGTGGTGTCCCTGAACGGAGGGCAACGTCGGACAGTAGCCGAAGGCTCGTACTGCTGTCCCTCGTGGAGCTCCGATGGGGCGTGGATCTACCTGTCCGACATCAGTGGCTTCGCCGAGGGTGCCACCGATCAGGTTCGCGGCGTGAGGAGGGTCCCGGCGACCGGGGGCGCGGTCGAGGAGGTCACGTCGGCCGACGGTATACACGGGCTTACCGATCCGCTCCCCGGTGACCGGGGTCTCCTGATGGCGGAGCGTCCGGCCGGATCCGATGAATTCTGGGTCGCGGTCCTCGACTTCGCCTCGGGACAAGTGACCCGCCTCGTGCGGGGGACCGAACCGCAGTACAGCCCCACGGGGCACGTCCTCTACGTCGATCCGCAGCGCAGGCTCATCGCGGCACCGTTCGATCTGCGGACCCTCACGCTCACGGGTCCCGGCATCGCTCTCGCGGACAACCTCGCGACGCTGAGCACCGGCAACGGCTTCTTTTCGGTCTCGGAGTCCGGACGGATCGTGTACCTGACACAGGCCGCGCTGGCGGGGTCGGGGCAGCTCGTACCGGTGCGGGTCGGACGGGACGGGGCCGTCGCCGCGATCGATCCCGGGTGGAGCATTGGAGGAAGTGCCAGCTTCACCAGCGTCGATCTGTCGCCGGACGGGCGACGCCTCGCCGTCTCGATCCAGGACGCGGAGGGCAGATGGGACCTGTGGGTGAAGTCCCTGGACCGCGGCCCTCTGTCGAGGACCACATTCGCGGGCACGACCAACTTCCGGGCCACGTGGTCCGCTGACGGCCAGCGGCTGACGTTCCCCGGTGACCCCGCGGCAACGGGCGACCTGAATGTCTGGACGGCCCGGGCCGATGGGACGGGCAGCCCCGCGATGGTGCTGGACCGCGATGCGACGATCTCCGAAGCCTTCTATTCGCCGGACGGGGCCTGGCTCATCTTCCGCGAGGGCACGGACGTGGCAGGAATTCACGGACGGCTCGTCGGCACGGTCGCGGGCCAGGGAGACATCTTCGCCGTGCGGACCGACGACGGGACGGTCGTGACCCTCGTGGCGACTGACTTCGTGGCCCACAGCCCCACGCTGAGCCCCGACGGCCGCTGGCTCGCGTACGTCACGTCCCTCACCGGGCGGCCCGAGGTCTACGTCAGCCCGTTCCCGGATACCGGGTCGGGCCGCCAGCAGGTGTCCGTCTCGGGGGGCGTCGAGCCGGTGTGGGCCCACAGCGGGCGTGAGCTCTTCTACCGCAACGGCGTCGACGAGATGGTGGCCGTTGCCGTGACTACGGGTGAAGCCTTCCGCGTCGAGGGGGAGCAGATCCTCTTTCCAGCAGGAGCATACCTCCCGGGCGTGGGACACCCGCAGTACGACGTGTTCCCCGACGACCAGGGCTTCGTGATGCTCCAGGTCGCCGGCCTCGACGACCCGGGTGAGCTCATCCTCATCGACAACTGGTACTTGGATCTTCCGGAACGCCATACCGCGCAACCTCTCCGGGGAAGTCGTTGACCTCGATCCAGTATCCGTCGGGGTCGGAGAAGTAGGTCTGACGGACGCCGTCGCCCCGGGTCTGGATGGTAAACTCACCGTCCTCGGTGTAATAGGTCACTCCCTCGCTCCGGAGACGAGTCAGGAAAGCGTCGAAGTCCGCCACCGTGACAGCGAAGTGGTTGGAGTCCATGGGGGCGATCTCCACGCCCGGGACCTCGCTGACATGGAGTTCGAGGCCATCACCCAGTGCCAGGAAGGCCAGCTCCTCGGGGAGGATACCGTCAGGGTGACGTGCTGGAGGGTGACGTGAGACTCGGAGCCTTCCGGCGATGCAGGGACGGACGCGGCGTCGGCGTCGGCAGACCGCACGCCCGTGCCAAGAAGGAAGGCCGCCACCGTCAGTAATGCGACTCCTATTGAAGATCCGCCGTGCATGAGACTCGCGTCCTGCGTGGGTGAGCGTGGGAATATCCTACAGGATACACCGACGATGCGCGTGCGCTCGCCGGCACCGCAACCCGAAGGACTCCCAGCTCCTGTCTGGCCCGCACGGACATGCACGATCTGTGTTACTCACGTTCCCGGAGGCGCGCAAGGGAATCAGTCATGACGCCCAAAGTGCGCGGGGTGAGCGTTCGATGCCAACAATCGTCCGGTCGCTTCAGCCTCCCTCGCTCCGCTCCACGGCTTCGAGCTTCGCGGGCCAGTTCTGGACCAGCACCGCCCGCCCGACGGTCTCCCGCAGCCGCAGAATGAAGCGCTGGCCGTCCGCGGTCAGGTCGAAGGACGTTCCGCGATCGAAGAACATGGCCCGGGAGTACCCTTCGGCACGGAAGAGCTGACGGGGCGCGGTGGTCGCGAGCTCGGCGGCGCCCATCGCCTCGAGTACCATGATTCGCCCGTCGGCGGTCTGGTAGTAGAGCGTTCCCGCGTCCGCCCCCCAGCGGGGCGAGCGGGCGCCTCCCGTGGTCAGTCGTTGGGCACGGCCCTCGGTCAGGAAGGGTCTGAGGTAGACCTCCGGGGTGCCCGTGTCCCACGACGTGAACGCGATCCACCCGCCGTCCGGCGAGACACGGGCCTCGGAGTTCACCCCGGAAACGTCGAAGAGGGGGAGGGCGGAGTTCTCCTCGAGGTCGTACGCCACCACGGAACGCGTGGCGTTGTAGACCTGATTTGCCGCGACGCCGGCCTCGACCACCAGGTGACGCCCGTCCGGTGACCAGTCCGTCGCGCGGACGCAGTCCGGGATGGGCACCGTCGCGGGCTCGCTCAGACCCTCCAGCGATCCAAGGAGGCACATGCCGAAGGCCAGCGCCGTGTCGCCGGGTGCCCATACGGGGTCCGCGACGAAGGTCTCGCCCTCGCCCTGGATCAGCGGGGTGGAGACGCCCCGCTCGTAGTCGTAGAGCCACAGGGCCCAACTCTCGGCCATCATCGCCCATGGGTGCTCGCGGGCCGCCCGGAACGTCCACGTCCTCCGCTGCCGCAGGGTGTCCACGATCTCACCGCCACGATCCACCAGAAGCTTCTCGCGGTTGCCGAGCGTCGGAAGGTAGATGAGGGAGCCCGAGGCGGACGCGGAGGCCGACAGCTCGAGGTCGGTGTCGCGAACGGCTCCCGTGAGGACGACCGGTTCACCCACGACCTCCGACCCGTCCGGGATCGTCCGCTGTCCGAACAGTGCGAACCCCGAGGGCACTCTGCGTGCGTAGACGATCCGATTCGGCGGCACGAACGTCGGCCTCAGGGCCGCTTCGATCACCGTGGTCATATCGCCCGTCTCGAGGTCGGCGTGCACGACGCTGGCCCCGTAGGCTCCGTTCTCCGAGTCGGCGCTCCACCGTCGCTGGAGCACCACCGACCGGCCATCACCGACCAGGGACGGAGACCGGAAGCTCAGCGACGCGGAGTCCAGCGGGAGCACCACCTCGCATCCGTCGGGACCGACGCGCTCCAGACCTCTGGGCGTCGCGAAGACGATCAGGTCGCCCTCGCCCCACGCGCCCGACGTGGCCCCGTCCACGGCGCACACGCTCCGGGGGCTGGAGGTACCGAGGTCCAGGCGCATCAACTGCCCATCCGCGAAGTACGCGAGGGACTGTCCGTCGGGTGACCAGAACGGGTTCTCTGCGCCGCTCGTGCCGGGGAGCAACTCGGTCTCGAGCGCGTCCAGACGTCGGAGTCGAAGCCGCCGCTCACCCTCCGAGGAGAGCGAAACGAAGGCGAAGCTGCGCCCGTCCGGCGACAGCGCCCCGAAGGAGCGGCGGTCGGCGAAGTCCTCGCCGTCGGGCGGTAGGATCTCCGAGACGACGATCTCGCCGGTCGCGGTTTCCGACGGGGGCGCCATGCCTCGGCCGATCAGCAATCCGAGGGCGAGGCTCGACACCGCGCCGGCCGCGACCGCCGCCACGCGTCGCCGGGTCCAGTGCGATCCCGCTGCCCCACCCGCGACGCTCCCGTGGCGGAAGGCCGGGTTCGAAAGAGCCTCGGCGAATTGGCGGGCGTCGACGAACCGGTCCGCGGGGAGCCGCTCCAGCGACTTCCTGAGCACCGCATCGACATGGGCTGGGATCGAGGTTCGCGCCGCCGTCGCCGCTGGCGGGTCGTCGGTGAGGATCTTCGCGAGAACCGCCTGCGCGGTGCCGCCGGTGTGCGGGGGATCCCCGACCAGCATCTCATAGAGCACACAACCAAGCGAGTAGATGTCGCTGGCCGCCGTCGCGTCCCGGTCCGCCGACGCCTGTTCGGGGCTCATGTAGAACGGCGTCCCCATGGAGAGCCCGGTTTCGGTCATGCGGCCCCCGCCCGCGGCGCTGACGGCGAGCGCGATGCCGAAGTCCGCGAGCAGCGGTCGCCCGCGATTGAGCAGGACGTTGGCCGGCTTGATGTCCCGGTGGATCACCCCCTGCTCGTGCGCGGCCTGCAGCGCCTCCGCTACGTCGGTGGCGATGCGAACGGCCTCGTCGATCGGTAGCTGCTTCTCCCGGTCGAGGCGGTTCCGCAGGCTCTCGCCCTCCACGTACGGCATGACGTAGAAGAGGAACGAGTCGGCTGAACCCGAGTCGTGCAGCGGGAGGATGTTCGGATGCTGGAGCGAGGCCGTCGTCTTGATCTCGGCCAGGAATCGCTCGGCGCCCACGACCGCTGCCAGCTCCGGCTTGAGCACCTTGAGCGCAACCATCCGCTCGTGCTTCAGATCCTCCGCGAGGTAGACCGTCGCCATCCCGCCGGCTCCGAGCTCGCGCTCGATGCGGTAGCGATCGGCGAGGGCACCGGTCAGCCGGGTGATCAGGTCCTGGGACTCGGTCATGCTGGTCTACCGCGGAAAGGGATGTCACCCGGGGTCAGGACGCATCGACGCGAAACTGCTCGGGCAGCGTAGAGCGGCGCAAGCAACGTGTCCGGAGCGGAGTCGATCGTGACGAGGAAGTCCAGAGGTGGCTCTCGCGAGACGACCGAGCTCGTCGACTCCTGCCTCTATCGACCTCCGCCACGCCCCCCGCTCTCTGTATGTGGAAGCACGGTAGGGCGCCCCTCGTGGAACGTCCATCGGTCCTCGGCGATCCCCATGAGGGCGTCGAACTCCGTCTCCAGGAGGAAGCCGTCGGCGATGAGCTCCCGGGTGGCCTCGGCGTAGCGGCGCAGGTAGCCGTCACGATCGCCGTAGCGCTCCAGGATCGAGGCCCTGGGATCGCCGGTGGCCTCACGCGACTGCGCGTCCCACGGAAAGGGGAAGTAGCTCCCCTGGCGGTTGGCCAGCCGGGGCTCGTCCCAACCCGCTTCGAGATTCCATCCGGCATAGGTCGCCAGCGGCACCGCCACCTCCGGCATCCGTACCCCCCCGAGCTCGTTCCCGTCCGCGTCCACGGCCGGGAGCAGGGCGGGGTAGGCGCCAAGGATCTCCGGGGGTTGTCGCAGGATGCCTCGGTCGGCCTCCGGCCCGTAGTCGAGGGCCGGGACCCGGTACACGTCCACCGGCCGTTCGACGCCCGGGATGGGAGGCCAGTCAGCGGGGTCGTACGGAACGAGCTCCCCTTCCGAGATCCGGGGATATCGGCTCTCAGGCGGGGCCACACCTTCGGCGATCCAGCGGTGCATTGCCACCAGGAGCCCGCGCGCCAGGGGGCCGCTCCCTACCGGACTGCGCCGGGCGACGAGCTCCGGGGTCGCTTCCGGCTCGCCGCGACCTACGTGCGGCGCACCGAGGATGGTGTAGATACGGGAGGTCTCAGGGACGGGTACGTCCCGGCTTCCGTCGGGCGTCACATGGATCAGCGCCGATCCGCGGTCGTCGTACTCGCTGGAGGTGTTCACGTTGAAGATGCGCGGCACCACACCGTCGCGGCGCGCCCGATCCAACAGCCCCTCTTCACGACCCGTCCAGGGATCCCGCTGCGGGAGGTCGGTGAAGGGGAAGTGGTCGTTTGGAGTGGGCACTCTACCGTACGCGGCGCCCACGGTCGGCAGAGCGAAGCGATGGTTGAATCCGCCGCCACCTGCGCCGGCGATCAACGGGATGACCCCGTCGAAGACCTTCCCGCCGTTCTCGTTCGCGTTGAATCCCTCGTAGACGAAGTCCCGGAGGAAACGGCCGCTCTGGGACCACCCGAAGGCCACCGCCCTCTGGGCGGACACGAGGGGATCGCGCCCGCTCCGCACGTGGGAGGCGAAGTCACGGATTGCGGCGAAGCCCAGACCCACCAACGGGGGATCCGTGCTGGTGAAGACAAGGCGGTAGAGGGGGCCCGACCGGAAGCCCCCTTTCAGGTACACCAGCGTACTGTCCGGCACCGGCACGCCCTCCTCCATCCGGCCGAAGCCCCACTGGTCCCGGGGGATCTCCACGAACGGCCCGTCGATCTCCTCGCGCACCTCGAGCCGGTGTCCCGGGCCGTCCAGGTCCACCGCCCAGTAGGGGGCCGGAAGGGTGTCCCAGGCCGTGGCCTGGCTGATTCCGTGGGACACCGGGCCGAGGATGGGTGCATTCTCGCGCCGTGCCACGGGGGCGACCATCCGGAGCCCCCCGTCGCGCACCGCCACCTCCCACCCCACCCACGCCAGGGTGAAGCCCTGCTCCGCCACGAAACGATCCAGCCCCTGTTCACCCGCCGTCGCCCGATTCCGGACCCCGTTTCTTCCGCCCCGATTCACGATCTCCACCAGGAGCGTGCCATTCCCCCGCGTCGGGTCCACCGGTCGCAGGATCTGGACGTCCGACGAGAACCGGACACGACCGTCCGGATCCCGCCGCGCCAGGGCCAGGTCCACGATCCCCCGGTTCGCCGGCAGGTCCGGGTCCACCACGAAGTGCGCCCGACCTACGATCACCTCGTACGGGCCCGCAACTCCGAAGGACCGCCCCCCCAGGAAGGGCGTCCGAGACAGCACCTCGATTCGGACCAATTCCGCGGAGGCTGGAGTGACCACGGCCAGCAGGGCCGCGAGCAGACCGAGGCACAGCACCGCGTTGCGGGCACGGCGGGGACGGACTCGGATGAGTCGGCGATCCATGTGCTCCTTCCGGGGAGGGGTGAAGAATCCGGCGAAGATGGTGCGGAGGGTCTCCGGTCCGCCAGCCCTCTTCGGGGGGTCTCGGGTCCGCCCGAGACCCCGCAGTGGCCTTGGGGGGAGTGGACGCGCATCTTCCCGGCCATGATCGACCGACTGAAGGCGGCTCCGGAGGGCCGCTACCGCATCGAGCGCGAGCTCGGAGCCTGCAACGGACATGACTGACCCCACTCACACCGCCCGGCTGGACGCCGCCCTGGAGGGCCGGTACCGCATTGAGCGGATGATCGGCGAGGGTGGGATGGCCACCGTCTACCTGGCCGACGACCTGAAGCACAACCGCAAGGTCGCGCTCAAGGTGCTCAAGCCGGAGCTGGCGGCGGTCGTGGGCTCGGAGCGCTTCCTGGCCGAGATCGAGACCACGGCGAACCTGCAGCACCCGAACATTCTGCCGCTCTTCGATTCCGGGGAGGCGGACGGGCTGCTGTTCTTCGTGATGCCGTACGTGGAGGGCGAGACGCTCTCGGACCGCATCCGACGGGAGCGGCAGCTCCCGGTCGACGAGGCGCTCGGCATCGCGACGGCGGTGGCTCACGCGCTCCACGCCGCTCACGAGCGGGGCATCGTCCACCGGGACATCAAGCCGGGCAACATCCTGGTCAGCAGCGGGCAGCCGCTCGTGGCCGACTTCGGCATCGCCCTGGCCGTGGGTGCGGGGGGTGGCGGGCGGCTGACGGAGACGGGGCTGAGCCTCGGGACGCCCTACTACATGTCGCCGGAGCAGGCGACCGGCGACCAGGTCGTCGGCCCGGCGAGCGACACCTTCGCGCTGGCCTGCGTCCTGTACGAGATGCTCGCCGGCGAGCCGCCCTATCCGGGTGCCACCGCCCAGGCGGTGCTCGGGAAGATCATCCAGGGGACGCCGGTGTCCGCGACCGCGGTCCGCAAGTCGGTTCCGCCCAATGTGGACGCCGCGATCCGGCGGGCTCTGGAGAAGATTCCGGCGGACCGGTTCGGCTCGGCGCTCGACTTCGCGAAGGCGCTCGCGGACCCCGCGTTCCGATATGGTGAGGATTCGTCCGCGCTGCTGCCCGGGTCGGGAAGGCGCTGGCGGACCGCCGCCGTTGCGGCCTCGGTCGTCGCGGTCGGTGCGCTGGCCGCGCTCGCCTTCGTCGCCTCCCGGCCGGCCCCGAGCCCCGTCACTCGGACGTACCTGCGGCTCCCGGAGGGCCAGGACGCGTGGCTGGACAGGTCTCCGACCTTCACCCTTTCTCCCGACGGCTCCAGGCTGGCGTACATGTCGACGGGCGGGACGGGTGAGGAGCCGTCGATCTGGATCAAGGAGCGGGACCAGCTCCAGGCGCGCCCGCTGTCCGGGGCGTCGCCGGGCTCCACACCCTCGTTTTCGCCCGACGGGAACGAGATCGCCTTCATTCAGGACGATGTTCTCAAGAAGGTGCCGGTCGTTGGCGGCCCGTCCGTCACCCTCGCGGAGGACGTGAACACCCAGCTCCCCGGCACGACCTGGCTCGAGGACGGCTCCATCGTCTATACGAACCGCTCCTACAACCTCCTGCGGGTGCCGTCCTCCGGGGCCGTCGCCGATACGCTCATCCTGCAGGCGGACCATGAGGCGCTCCGGGGGCAGGGCGGAATCGCGCGGCCCGAGGGGCTTCCGGGGGACCGCGGCGTGGTCTTCGGTTCGTGCAACAGCGGCTGCGCCGCGGTCGGGCTGTACGTGCTGGACCTGGAGTCGGGGGAGGTCCGCAAGCTGCTCGACGGTGCCGGACGCGCCTTCTACGCGCCGACGGGCCATCTCGTATACGTGCGGGGCGAAGACGGAGCCGTGTTCGCCGCGCCCTTCGACCTCGAGACGCTGGCGATCACCGGCCCGGCGATCCCGGTCCTGGAGAACGTCGGCACGTTCGTCGAGTCGTTCGCCGACATCACGATGTCCGCGAACGGCGATCTCGTCTACCTCGAGACCGAGTTCGGGGTCGCGAGGCGTCTGCGCGAGCTGGTGTGGGTCTCTCCCGAGGGGGAGGTGCCTGTGGACTCCACGTGGAAGGGGACACTCGGCTTTCCCGCAGTGTCACCCGACGGACAGACCATCGCGGTAGGCCGGTTCGAGAACGGGCGGTCCGACATCTGGCTGAAGACCGGGGAGTCGCCCCCGACGCGGCTCACCTTCGACGGTACGGATAACCAGCGCCCCTTCTGGCACCCCGACGGAGAGATCGTGGGCTTCGTCTCGGATGCGAACGGCGAGCGTGCCCTCTGGATGAAACGGGCCGACCTGACGGACAACGCACAGCTTCTCTGGGATTTCGAGGATGACCACATCTCCGAGGGCGCATGGTCCCCGGACGGAGCCTGGGTGGTCGCCCGGATGGGTTCAACCGGGGACATCTGGGCCATTCGCCCCGGAGTCGACACCGTGGCCACCCCCATCAGTGTCGAGCCCGGAGTGGAAGAACGGGGCCCCGCCATTTCTCCCGATGGTCGTTGGATCGCCTACTCGTCGGACGTCGAGGGGGTGCCCCAGATCTACGTGCGACCCTTTCCGGACGCGGCTGAAGGAGCGCCGCGGCAGGTGACGACCGAGGGGGCGCGCAATGCCCGGTGGAGCGCCGATGGGAGCGAGATTTTTTATGAGATCGAGGGAGGCGACGGGATCGGGGCCGCCAGGGTCACGCTCGATCCCACCTTCTCGGTAGGGGGGCGCAGGGTGGTGATCCCGTCCACGGCGGGGAGCGACCGCTACCGTGTCAGCGCGGTTCATCCCAACTACGACGTGGACCCCGGCGCCCCACGGCTGCTCCGGATCCTCTATCTGGAAGACGATGACGGTCGAAACGGCCGACCACTGGTCTATGTGCAGAACTGGATCGAAGCGCTGAGGGCGCAGGTGGGGGGCAACTGAGATGACTGACCCCACCGCCACCTCCCGCCTGAACACCGCCCTCGAAGGCCGCTACCGGATCGAGCGCGAGCTCGGCGAAGGTGGAATGGCCACCGCCTACCTGGCCGAGACCGCAAGCACAAGCGAGATGTCGCGCTCAAGAGGGGTCCGCCACATATGGATCGGCGAAGCCTGACTTCAACTTGAGCAGCGACGCCCCGTGGATGCGAATCGTCTCGTATGGAACCGGTACAGTTCGCACCGATCCGCCCTACTCGTAGCGCAGCGTCTCCATGGGATGGGTCGTGGTGGCCCTCCGGGCGGGTCGCCAGCACGCTGCGAGCGCCGCCGTGAAGAGGACGAGGACACACGCGCCGATCACCCACGGATCCGGGCGCGTGAACTCGGTCCCGACGTCCGTGAAGACGGACGCGTTCACGACCCGAAGGAGCCAGTAGCTCGCCCCGAGGCCGACCACGACGCCGATCCCCGTCAGCGTCATCCCCTCACCGAGCACCAGCCGAAGGACCTCGAGCTTGCGGGCCCCCAGGGCGACCCGGATCCCGAACTCCTTGGTCCGCCGGGACACGGCGAACGCGAGGCTGGCGAACAGGCCGATCGTCGCCAGGAGGAGGGAGAGGATGCCGACGACGGTCGAGAGATCCGCCATGGTCCGTTGAGTCGAGAGCCCCTGCTCGATGCGCTCCTCCATGCTCTCCACCTCCGGCGTGAGCAGCAGCGGATCGATCGCTCCCACCTCCCGCCGTATCGTGTTCGACAAACCGGCGGCACCCGGAACGTTCCGGGCGATCACCACGCGGTTCGCCGACGGGGTCTGCTCAATCGGCAGGAACACTTCCGGCGGAGGCGCGTCGTCGAGCATGAAGGTGCGAACGTCCGCCACGACGCCGATGACCTGCACGGTGAGGGTGTCGGAGAAGCAGGAGCCGGCCAGGCGGACCTGTTGGCCCAGCGGAGGCGTTGGCCCCCCCAGGGTCTCGGCGAGCGTCTCGTTGACCACTGCGACGGGCGCTCCCCCCTCCCCGTCGGGCCTGGAGAAGCCGCGGCCCGCCACGACGGGGATGCCCATCGTCTCGAAGTAGCCCGGGCCCACCGTGTTGTACTCGACAGTCATGGGCGGGAGCTCGTCCGACCCCTCCCGCCAGAGGTCCCGCTGACACCAGCGCGCGATTCCGTTGTCGAACCGCGGCACGTTGCCCGCGGTGGTCACCGCGGTGACGCCGGGGAGGTGCGCGATACGGGTCTCGAGCTGGTCGTAGAAGCTCTGGGCATCGGCCGCCGAGTATTCGACGCGCCTCAGATCCGGCTCCAGGAGCAGGAGGTTCTCGCTCGCGAACCCGAGCTCGACCGATCCCGCCCTCTGCAGCGTCCGCACGAAGGAGCCCGCTCCGATCAGGAGGATGAGCGTGGCGCTCAGCTGACCGACGACGAGGGCCGACAGGAGCCGGGGTCGGCGCTCCGACCGGGTCGGTGTGTCCGACTCCCCGACCCAGCGCGCGAAGCGGGTGGCCTGCAGCGCGGGCGCCAGCCCGAGCAGGACGGTGGCAACGACGGCGGTGAGAACCGCGAAGGCCATCACACGGTGATCCAGGCTGAGGTCCAGCTGAGGCCCCGCCACGACCGCCAGCCCCTCCGCCAGACCCCGCGCCACGGCCAGGCCCAGGATCGCCGCCGGAATCGCCAGAATGGCGCTCTCGGTGAGGAGCTGACGAACGATCCGGCCCCTGCCGGCTCCCAGGGCCAGGCGAAAGCCGATCTCCCGCCTCCGTTCCAGCGTCCGCACCAGCACCAGTCCCGAGATGTTCACGCACGCGAGCACAAGGAAGAGCACGCTCAGCGCCGTGAACGGAGTGAGCGCGTTGGACGCATAGAAGTTCGCCGAGCTCTGCGCCCGTACCCAGGAATCGACCACGACACGCCGGCGGACCCCGGCCTCCTCGTTGACCTCCTCGATCTGGGCCGCCAGGACGTCGAGCTCCGCCTGCGCCTGCGCGACGTCGACGCCGGGAGCCAGGCGGGCGACGACGTGCAGGATGTCGTCGAAGAAGTTGTCGCCCCAGACCGGGAAGCGGGCGTTCACCGCCGACTCCATGGCCAGCGGTACCCAGATGTCCCGCTCGTCCCAGACGTCCAGGCCCGTGAAGCCCCGGGGTGCCACGCCCACGACTTGGAACTCGTTCTGGTTCAACCGGATGGTGAGATCTCTCAGGTCCGGGTTCGCTCCGAGCCGGTCGCGCCAGAGCGCATAGCTCACGACCGCGACCGGGTGCGTCCCCGGCGTCCGGCCCTCCTCCGGTAGAAAAGACCGGCCCAGGTACATGTCCACACCCAGGACGTCGAAGTAGTCGGACGACACGAGCTTGGCGCTGAGCGAGACGGAGCCGTCCGCCTCGTTCATGATGATGCCCAGCGGGCGCCAGGCCGTCATCCCGGCGAAGGACCGGGCCTGTTCCTTGTACTGGAGATAGCCCAGGTGCCCGAAATCCCTTCGGGGATCGCGTAGCCGATCGGTGCTGAGGCGCTGCCGGTAGATCCCCACGAGCTCGTCCTGGGCCTCCACCGCAGGATCGTCCCGGAATATGGTGGTGTTCGCACCGACACCGAGCGCGAGCACCAGCACCGCCAGGGAGGCAAAGACCGGTTGGCGAGCCATTCTCCGCAGCGCGTAGCGGACGTCCCGCCGAAGGGTGTCGAACCACTCCCGCTGCTCCCGCTGGCGATCGAGCTCCCGCCGGATCGTACCGCACTCCTCGCGGATCCAGTCTGCGTCGCCGAGCCGCTCCATCGCCTTGGCCCGGGCGGCCTCCGGCGTCATGCCCGAGGCCACCAGTTCCTCGGTCTTCATTGCGAGGTGGAACTCGAGCTCCTCGTCGATCTCGCGCATCGGATCACCGATGCGGAAGAGCCGTTTGAAGCCGGAACCGAGCGCCATGAGGCGTCAGGCTCCTTCTGCGGCGATCACCACCTCGACCGCCCGCGAAGTGCGCCGCCACCGCTCGATTTCGGCGGCCAGGCGCTCGCCGCCCGCGGGGGTCAGCTCGTAGAACTTCGCCCGGCGGCCCGTGTCGTTGCGTCCCCACTCGGACTCCAGCGACCCCTCCTTCTCGAGGCGATGGAGCGCGGGATACAGCACCCCCTCCTCGACCCGCAGCACGTCCGTCGTGCGGTCGAGGATCCACTTGCTGATCCCGTATCCGTGGAGCGGCCCGGTGCTGACGGCCTTGAGGACCAGGAGGTTGAGCGTGCCTGGGATCAGATTGTCTCGTGGAGAGGTCATGGCTCGCACTATACCTATCTTGCATAGGTATCGTCAACGGAGTCGGCTGTCCCGCCTCCCGTTCGGGTAGGTTTTCCGGTTTCGGTGTCGGAAACAGCACACCTCGACGCCCTGCCCGCACCGGTGGCCGAGTCCGCGATCTACGTGAGAGCCTGGACGCGATGGCCGCCCTGTCCGGCATGGAGCCCAGCGAGGTTCGGAACCTTGGCCTTGGCGATGAGGTGGTCCCTCACCAGTGCCGCGAGCGTGATGGTGCGTCTCCGGGGGACGCCAACGCACCCTGTTCGCCGGTCCTGGAGTCTGGCGAGCTCGTTCGCGAACAATGCCTCGGCGATCTCCGGGTCCGTGGTGCTCCACCTCTTGACCGGCGCGGCCAGCGCTTTCGCTCGCCACCCACGTCTGAGTAGGATCGGAAGTCGGCGTAGGCCCGGCCGTTCCTCCAGAAGATGTGCGGCCCGTTGTTCTTTAGGGCGCTTAGCTCAGTTGGTCAGAGCACCTGCCTTACAAGCGCAATTCTGGCGTCGGCCAGCGTCGGTGAGCGCTGGAAACGCTGGGTTTCTGCGTCAGGTGCGTCGGTCAGCGTCGGTGGACGTCGGCACAGTTTCTGGCACAGTTTGGGAGGCCGGGGGTCGCGATCCGGTGATCTGTTCCTCATCTTGGCCGCGTGAACCCTCCTGCCATCACCCGCCTGAACGCGGCCCTCGAAGGCCGCTACACCCTCGAGCGTGAGCTCGGCCAAGGTGGAATGGCCACGGTCTATCTCGCCGAGGACCTCAAGCACAGGCGCAAGGTGGCGCTCAAGGTCCTGAAACCCGACGTTGCCGAAGAGGTGGGCGCCGACCGGTTCCTGCGCGAAGTCGAGACCACGGCGAGCCTGAG
>JARRLD010000115.1:0-10934 GCA_037387345.1 Gemmatimonadota bacterium | reverse complement strand
AGCCGATGATCGCATTCGCCACGGAAAGGTCTGGCCGGGTCTGGGGCAAACCCGTCACGACCAGGATGATGAACGTCACCATGGAGCCCAGGTGCTCCAGACGCTCGGTGACGTTGAAACGCTCGACCGTCTCCTTCTCGGGCTTCTGTTCTCGATGGAGCCACGCCTTGATCTTCTGTACGCCCTCGGACGTGGCCACCCGGGCGCCCTTCCGGCGCTGGTCCACCAGGTGGTACAGGATGTTCAGGAAGAGCCCGAGGAGCATGAACGGGATCAGGAAGTAGTAGAAGACCCGGACGAGCCAGACCGGCCACTCGTGCGACGGCCCCACCGGGGTGTGCCCCAGCCACGCTCCGGCCAGCCGGTCATCTCCCTCCTCGTGGCAGCTCCGGCACACGTCGGCCACCACGTCACTCTCGTCCCAGCCCACGTCGTGGGCTCCATGGCAGTCCGAGCAGACCATGACCTCGGGCTGCCCCGCCTCGCTCCCTGGATGGTTCCACAGGAAGCGCGCGGTGGCGCCGTGGAAGTCGTCGGTGTACGAGGCGCCGACGTTCCGAGGCAGGCCGTATTCGTTCAGCAGCGTCTCGTCGGCGTGACACTCGAGGCATCGTACGGTGGCCGCCAGACGGACGTGGGAACGGCCCTCGTCTTCGTGTGAGATGTGGCAGGTCAGGCACGTGGGGAGATCGGGATTGGGGTCGGCTGCCAGCCCCGCCGCGTGTCCTCCGGCCTGGTAGGCGTGCAGCTCCTCCTCGTGGCAGTCACCGCAGCGCTCCGAGACGGCGCTCTCCGCTTCCTCCATCGGGGGATCGGAAGCGAAGCTGTGGCATGTGACACAGGAGGGCGCCCCTGCGCCGAGCGTCTCGTGGGTGGGATGCAGGTCGCTGTGGCACGCCATGCAGGACTCTTCCCGCCCGGCCGATTCCCGATCCGCGAGGGGCGCCGCGTCCACGGAATGGCACGCCGTGCAGGTCAGTCCGTCGCCCAACTCGCGGTGGGATGGATGGACCTCTTCATGGCACGTGGCGCAGCGTTCCACCGTGGCGGCGTCGTCGCCATGGAAGGCGCGGCCGGTATGCACCGAGTGACACTGGAGGCACTCGGGTGCATCCTGTCCCGCATCCTGGTGGAGCTCGTGGGATGGCGTGTGGCACTCCGCGCACCGCTCCGAGATGGCGGCGGTAGCCTCCTGCGGCGGTGGGTCACCGTGGATGGAGTGGCACTGCGTGCAGTCGGGGCTCTGGGTCTCGGGAACCTCGGCGTGTGACACACCGAGGTCCTGATGACAGTCCGAGCACGCCTCCACACGCCTCTGGGCGGCCACCGTCGGGTCGTTCGTGAAGCCGATGTGGTGGCACGTGAGGCACGACACGGAATCCGCGTGGGTGACGGCTTCCATCTTGTCGAAGACCACGCCACCGTGACAATCGGCGCACATGGACGGGATGCGGTCGAGCTGCTGTGCCTGGCCTCCGGTGGCCCACGTCATCCCCGAGAGGGTGACGAGGGCCACGGCGATTGCCGTACGCATGGCGGTTCCTCGCTTCTCGGCGCTCAGGTGGCGATCGGTCTGAAGGCGTCCCTGATGCTTCTTCCTACGGTCCAGAACAGAGCCACGAAGCCGATCACCGGAAGGAAGATGCAGAAGAGCAGCCCGAGGATCGGAGCGGCGATGAGCCCCCCGACGACCTCCAGGGTCCTCCGCAGCCCACCCTTGGGATGCGCTTCCTGCGGGGCCGCCACCTCGGTGACCTGTACCTCGACCTCGCTCTCCTCCAGCGGCGTCGCGGGTTCGGCTTCCGCGACCTCACTTCCCAGATCCAGGATGGAGGCAGCGGTGACGACGGCCGCCAGGGTGTCGGGGCTGATGGGCTTGTTGAGGTAATCGAAGGCGCCCAGATCCCGCACCCGACGCTCTACATCCTCGTTTCCGTATCCGGTGAGGAGGATGAACTGGGTGGCGGGCTGGCTGTCGTGAATCCACTCCAGCAGCTCGATACCGTCCAGGTTGGGCATCTTCAGGTCGGCCACGACCACGTCCACGGGCTCCCTGCGGAGCTTCCTGATGGCCTTGGCACCATCTTCGGCCGTCGTGACGTCGAATCCGTGGTTGGAGAGGTACCGGTTCCAGCTGAGCCGGACGCCCTCCTCGTCGTCAACGAACATCACCTTCTTGTGCGCGTTCATCGTTCCTGCTCCTCTTTCGCGTGAGGCCTCCGGTTCCTCCGGGTCTTCAGGAGGCGATCCATCGTGTGCGCTCTCGCATTCGGTTGACGATCCTGGCCAACTGCTCGGCGACCTTCTCCGCGGGACCATCCACGAGGATGTCCACGCCGCATGAGGTCAGATATTCGGCGATGGGGAGGGGAGGCGGCGCTCCGAGCACCGCCACCTTCTGAATCGCCGGGTATTCGACGCTCATCCGACCCAGCGTGGCGAGGACACTGCCCTTGGGCAGGGGATGGAAGTGGAGCACCAGAACGGCAATGGACGAAAGGGGCTGCTGGCTCAACAACTCCGCCACGCTCCCGTAACACTCCGCGGGCTCCGCGCCCGGCCCGAGGTGTGCCGCCAGGGGGGAAGCCCCCTCCGAATCAGAAAGCAGAACCGTCGATTCCTGGTTCCTGGCGAACACGGTGTCCTCCACCGGCTGTAGCCAAAATCCCGGCGCCGGCACCATGCCGACGTCCGTGTGACTACGGAGGCAAGGGGCGTGCCGAATTTGTACCGTCTGTGTACAAGCTCGTAAGCGATTGTAGCGAGTGGATTTAGATGGGCTGGCCAGGCGAGGCGTTCCGCGGTCCGGGGCCTGATGTGTCATGTCGACCTATACAGGTGGCGGCGCGTGCTCTGGTCGCGGGCGCGATCGTGAGGTTCTAACGCGTTGTCAGGCAACAGGTTGAACGACTCTGCCCGTGGAGCGCGGAGGTGTATGTCGATCCATACACCTCCTCAGGAATCCTCGCCGTCGCCCTCAGGCGCCTCTTCCCCGTCCGTGTGGTTTCGTGGCGCCGTGATGTCGTGCTTGCGCATGAGGGCGTGGAGGTTGGGACGGGCCATGCCCACGTCCCGGGCGGCCTGCGAGACGTTCCACCCCGCCGTGCGCAGGGCCTTCAGGACGAACAGCCGCTCCACGCGCTCGACGGCGCTGGCCCGGAGCTCCTGCTTCAGCTCGGCCAGGGCGGCGGCGTCGTCGGGGATGTCCTTCCACACGGCGGTGGACTCCCCGCTCCCGGGAATGTCGGCCAGCTCGATGGACGTTCCGTCCGCCAGGAGGACGGCTCGCTCCATGGCGTGCTCCAGCTCACGGACATTCCCGGGCCAGTCGTGCGACTCCAGGACCGCCATGGCGGCGGGACTGACATGGTCGATGGGCTTGTCGAACTCCTGGGAGAAGCGCTCCACGAAGTGGTGCGCCAGGAGCGGAATCTCCTCGCGTCGCTCTCGGAGCGGGGGAAGTCGGATGCTGAACACGCTCAGGCGGTAGTAAAGGTCCTCCCGGAAGCTGCCCTCGTCCACCAGAGTGGCGAGGTCGTGATTCGTGGCCGCGATGAGCCGCACGTCGACCTCCACCGGCTTGTCCGATCCCACGGGCCGAATCTCCCGCTCCTGGATGAGGCGGAGGAGGCTCCCCTGCACCGAGGCGGAGATGGTAGCGATCTCGTCCAGGAACAGGGTTCCTCCACGGGCGCTCTCCGCCAGTCCCCTCCGATCCTTCACGGCGCCGGTGAAGGAACCGCGAACGTGTCCGAAGAGCTCGGACTCCAGGAGCGACTCGGACAGCGAGGCGCAGTCGGCCACCACGAGCGGCCCGTCCTTTCGGGCGCTGTTGTAGTGGATGGCGCGGGCGATGACGTCCTTCCCCGTTCCCGTTTCGCCGGTGATCAGCACCGTGCTGTTGGTGGGCGCGACCCGCGCGACCAGCTGCATCACCTTGCGCATCTTGGGGGACGAGCAGATGACGTTGCCGATGCGGTGCCGGGTCTCGAGCTCCGACCGGAGGCGCTGGGTCAGGTCCACCAGGTGCTTTCGCTCCAGGGCCCGGGCCGCTGCCACGATGAGGGCAGGCGGGCTCACCGGCTTCTCCAGGTAGTCGAACGCGCCGAGCTTGATGGCCTCCACGGCGGTCTCGATGGTGGCGTAGCCCGTGATGATGAGCACCTCGGTCTCCGGGGAGATGTCCCGTGCCACTCTCAGGAGCTCGATGCCGTCCATCTCCGGCATCTTGATGTCCAGAAGCAGCAGATCGAAGTGCTCCTTCCGGAGGAGCTCCAGACCGGCCCGCGAAGACGTCGAGGTGGATACTTCGTATCCCTCCTCCGAGAGGACTCGCCGTATGCTCTCGCACACGACCTGCTCATCGTCCACGGTGAGCACCTTCGGGGGTTGGGTCCAGGTCCGTTCGTCGTCCATGCTCATGCCTCGGCGGGCGTCGCCGGGACGGGGAGGAGCACCGTGAAGGTGGTACCCTCATGTCCGTCGCTGGCGACGAGGATCGTTCCGCGGTAGCTCTGGACGATCCCAAGGGACACGGAGAGCCCGAGGCCTGATCCTTTGCCTACGGGCTTGGTGGTGAAAAAAGGGTCGAAGACCCGCGATAACGCCTCGGGAGGGATCCCCACTCCTGTGTCGCGCACCAACGTGCGCACCATATGCGATCCGGGATGGGGCGGCAAATCGACGTGACCGTACTCCCATCGCCCCACCAGGTCGGTCTCGACGGTCAGGTGACCACCGTCGGGCATGGCGTGCACGGCATTGAGGAACAGGTTGACGAAGATCTGCATCAGCTGCATCGCGTTCGCGTCCACCGTCGGAAGCCCGTCCGGGAGGGTCGTGTGCACCTCCACGTCGGTGTTCTGCATCTCCACCTTGAGCAGGTCCAGCGCGCCCTCGACAGCGTGGCACACGTCCACGGCTTCCGTGTCGGGGTCCTGGGTCTGCTTCCGTGAGTAGTCGAGGAGCTGACGGATGATGGCGGCGCACCGGTTGGCCTCCCGCTCGATCATCCTCAGGTCCTCCTGCGCGGGAGCGTCCTCGGGGATGGTTCGCTTCACCAGGTGGGTGAACGTGATGATGGCCATGAGCGGGCTGTTGAGCTCATGGGCGATGCCGGCGGCCACCAGACCCACCGAGGAGAGCTTCTCGGCCTGGATGATCTGGAACTGGGCGTCGCGGAGCTCCTGGGCCTTGTCGGCCACCTTGTCCTCCAGGGAAGCCGCCCACTGCTCCAGCTGGCTTCGGGAGCTGCTCAGGCTCTCCACCATCTCGTTGAACGAGCTCGCCAGGATGCCGATCTCTGCTGCGGCTCCCCGGGGGACGGGCACGGTCGGATCTCCGTGCGTGACCCGCCGCGTGGCGGCTATGACGGTATCCAGGGGGCGCCGGACGCTCGTGGAGATCAGGTAGTACAGGCCGCCGGTGATGATGACCGCGGCGGCCAGGGAGAAGAGGAAGGCATTCCACCGCGCCTCCGCCAGACGTGCCCGGGCCGGCTCCAGGGAGACCGCCACGTCCAGGACACCGAGAACGCTCTGGCTCTCGACGGGGACGTGGCATTGGGAGCCCTGGCAGCCGGGCCGGTTGGGGATCACCTGGATGGTCCCCAGGATGGACCGCCCGTCGGAGCTCTGGAAGATCCGGGATCGGTTGTTGGGATCCAGGGTCCGGCTCGGGCTGGGGCCCGCGTGGCACGTCACGCACGCCTCCGCCTGCATGTCCACGGATTGACCCACGTCCCCGAAGTTGGACGAGAAGCTGATCCGGCCTTCCTTGTTGAAGATCCGGACCCGCTCGATTCCCTCCTCCTGGGCGACGGCCTCCACGATCTGCCGGATCGCGTCCCTCTCGTTCACGCGCATCTCGTGCTCGATGGTGAGGAGCACCGCGCTCGCCAGGCTCTCCGACCCGTGAATCGCCTCGGCCAGCGCCTCGTTCCGCTGAGCCCGGATCAAGTAATAGGAGAGCGCCGCGACGCATATGAGCGCGAAGAACCCGGCGGGGATGGCGATCCGAGAGCTGAGCGTGCTGAAGGGCACTGCGACCTCCCGGGAGGGCCTGGAGGGACACCCTTATCTCTGGAGGCTCATCAGAGGCCGGGGTGGTGTCAAGACGGCGCTCGGCCGGCCGGCCCGGGAAGGCGTCGGCTCAGCCCGAAGCGGCCTTCTTTCCACCCGATCGTCCGGTGGCGCCCTTCTTTTCCTCTCCCGTGCCCGACTCGGCGTCGTCCTCGGAGAGGGATGCCTTCAGCGCCGCCATCAGATCGATGATCTGGGTTCGGGATTCCTCCGCCGGCGCCGCCGTGATCTCCTGACCCTCGACCTTCTTCTCGATCAGCTCCATGGTCCGCTCGTATACCTCGTCGTTGTACTCGGAGGCGTCAAACCCGTCGGAGGCGGCCTGGTCGATGAGCTGCAGGGCGAGCTTGAGCTCCGCTTCATTCACCTCGCCCTCGTCCAGCGGAACCTCCGCGAATGAGCGGATCTCCTCCTGGTAGAAGAGCTGCTCCAGAAGGAGGCCCTCCTCGTGAGGCCGGATCATCACCAGGTATTCCTTGCCCCGGGTCGCGTGCTTGGCGATGGCCACGCGGCCGCTCTCCCGGAGGGCGGCGGACAGGAGGCGATAGGCCCGGGCGCCCCCCTTGTCGGGGCCCAGGTAATAGGCCTTGTTGAAGTACAGCCGATCAACCTGGTCCGCGGGCACGAACGTCACGATGTCGATGGACTCGGACTTGGGGGCTTCGAGGACCTTGAGCTCTTCAGGGTCGAAGACCACGTACTGACCCTTGGCGAACTCGAAGCCCTTCACGATCTCTTCCCGGGGGACCACGGTACCGTCGGAGGGGTCGATATACTGTTGCCGCACGCGCACGCCGCGCTCCTTCCAGATCATGTTGAAGGAGATTCGGCGAGCCGACTCGCCGGTGGAGTAGATCTTCACCGGGAGCGACACGAGGCCGAAGGCGATGGTCGAGGTTCCGATTGCGCGGGCAGCCATGGTCTGAAAACGTATGTTCACCCTAGCCGCGCGCGCAACGAAAACGAGAAGGTCATGCCCGAGCCTGTGGTCGCCATCTTCGACGGACACAACGATACCCTGACACAGATCCGGAACTCGGCCCCCGAAGAGGCGCGGTCGTTTCTTCAGCGGAGCGGGCGGGGTCACGTGGACCTGCCGCGGGCCCGCGAAGGCGGGCTCGCCGGGGGCTTCTTCGCGGTCTTCAACGCCTCACGGAACTACGAGCGCACGCTGGAGGAGGTGCTGGGTCCCGACGGAACCGCGGTCCCGGGGGCCTGGTCGGTGCCTCTGCCTCCGCGCCTGGCCCGGCGGACCGCCCTGTCCTATACCCTGTCCGTCATCTCGGATCTGTATCGGCTGGAGCGGGAATCGAACGGCGACGTTCGCGTCGTACGCTCGGCCGCGGAGCTCGAGACGTGTCTCGACGCCGGGCAGTTCGCTGCTCTTCTCCACATGGAAGGCGCCGAGGCCATCGACACCCGGCTCGAAGCTCTCGACGTCTTCTACGAGGCGGGGTTGCGCTCCCTGGGGCCCGTGTGGAGCCGCCCCACCGCCTTCGGACACGGTGTACCGTTCGACTTCCCCCGGAGCCCGGACACGGGTCCGGGGCTGACGGCGGCCGGCCGACGCCTGGTCGAGGCGTGCAACCGACTGGGCGTGCTCGTCGATCTGTCCCACATGAACGAAGCGGGCTTCTGGGACGTGGCCAGGATCTCCGACGCGCCTCTGGTCGCGACCCACTCCGGCGTGCACGCGATCTGTCCCTCCCCCAGGAACCTCACGGACGAACAGCTCGACGCCATCGGAGCCAGCGGGGGCCTGGTGGGGGTCAACTTCCACAAGGGCTTCCTCCGCCCCGACGGAGATTGGAAGGCCCCCACCTCCGTGGTGGAGATCGTGAAGCACGCGCGATACGTCGCCGACCGGATCGGCCTGGAGCACGTGGGTCTCGGCTCGGACTTCGACGGCGCCACCATGCCCGACGACCTCGGCGACGTAACGGGGCTCCCCCGGTTGGTTCAGGCCTTTCGGGAAGACGGGTTCACGGAGGAGGAGATTCGGGCCATCGCCCATCGCAACTGGCTCCGCGTGCTGCGGGAGACCCTGGGGCGCTGAGACTCGGCGGACGCCGGGGTCGACCTGCGCCCGGTCGCCAGATCGGTCTTTGCGTTGGCTGCGGGGTGGCGCGCATCATACCCTGTCAGCCTCTCGGACCTCCCGGCACGCCCTCGGACGGTGGACGCCGAGACTCCGCTACCCTCGAGGACCTTCCATGAACACGCGCATTGCTTTCCTGACTCCGATCCTCGTGGCCGTCATCGTCGCCTTTCCCGTGGCCGGACAGCAGAGGGGCCTGACCACCCAGGACGCCCTCGACGTCCGCCAGATCGCCATCGCCGACGCCACGGACGACGCGCGCTGGGTGGCGGCCGTCGTGAGCACCCGCCGGGGAAGGACCGACACGGACCACTTCCGCTTCGGCGATCCCACGTACATCGCGCCGAGATACGGGGAGCTCCTGGTGGTGGACACCCGCGAGGGGGATGCACGCCCGCTGTCGGAGGGGCCCATACAGGTTCGCGGCCCCACGTGGTCCCCCGACGGTACCCGGTTGGCGTACTACCGCCGCGACGGAGACAGCTACGACCTCCACGTCTACGACGTGACCTCCAGTACCGATCAGGAGGTGGTGCTGGAATCGGACAAGCGGCTGTCGTCCACGGCACCCCTGGCATGGTCGCCAGACGGCACGCGGCTGGTGGTCGCCCTCCGCCCGGTCGGCTGGGCCGAAGAGGCGAGGGCGGCGTTCCTGGAGATGACCGAGGGTCCCGTGGTGGTCCAGGACTCCCGTAACGACTTCCTCGCCTGGGATCGGGTCCGAAACCTGGACGCGCGGGAGATTCCGGCCCTGGTCTCGGTGGAGGGGGGCGCCGTCGAGGAGCTCCTCGGGGAGACGCCGATCCAGTCGGTCCGCTTCGCAGAGGACGGATCCGCGGTTCTCTACCAGGTGGCGAAGCGGGTGAAGACCGGATATGGAAGGAGGGACGGCACGGAGTACTCCGTACACCGGCTCCCCCTTTCGGGCGAGCCCGAGGTGGTGATGGAGCCGACCGAACGCAGGATCAGGTTGCAGTGGAACGATGCCGGAACCGCCCTGGCCTATGCGGACGACGGGGACGTCTTTGTCCTGCCGCTGGGTGCGGACAGCGCCTCGAACCTCACGGCGGATCATCGCCAGGTGGTGGAGGACGGCGACACCACCGAGGTCTCGTTCTCCGTTCTGGCATGGCGTCCCGACGGCGCAGCGGTCCTGGTCTCCTCCGAGCGGGGGTGGCACCTGCTGCAGGCCGGCGGTGGACCTCCGGAGATGGTCCTCACGCTGGAGGAAGACGAAGATGCCCGGCCGGAGCGAGATCTGGAGGGCTGGAGCGACGACGGACGCTACCTCTACGTGAGCTACTCGGCCCCGGATCGCTGGTGGCGAGGGCTTCAGCGGCTCGATATCCGCTCCGGAGACGTGACGGACATCATCGTGGACGAGGGGCTGTACCGCGATTGGACCCTCTCGAAGGACGGCCGCACCGCCGTCTACCGCCGCTCCGATGGGGATCGCCCCGACGAGCTGTGGGTGATGGATACCCGTGACGGGGCCGCACGACCGCTTACCGACCTCAACCCGCAGCTGGACGAGGTAACCCTGGCCCGCACCGAGCTCGTGGAATACCTCGACGTCGACGGCAACACCCTGTACGGGATTCTCTACTATCCGCCGGGATACGAGGCAGGCAGGACCTACCCGCTCGTCGTGGAGGTCTATGAGCGCTTCTTCCACAACGGGTACAACGAGAACATGAACCTGGTGACGGCCCAGGGTTGGCTCGGCTTCAGGCCGTCCGTGGAGCTCGAGCAGGGCTATCCCGGGGAGGCCTGGCTCAAGGCCGTGCCCAACGCCATCAACAAGCTCATCGAGCGCGGTATGGTGGATCCGGCCCGCGTGGCCGTGTACGGTCAGAGCTACGGTGGCTACGCCGTCAACCTGCTGGTGACCCAGACGGACCGTTTCGCCGCCGCCGCCAATGTCTCCGGCAAGGTCAACATCATCTCGTTCCTGGGAGACAGCCCACGGATCACCACCCGGAACTACGATGCTGCCGAGGTCGGCCAGGACCGCATCGGCGCGACCCTGTGGGAGCAGCCCCACAAGTACATCCAGACGTCGGCCGTCATGTTCGCGGACCGCATCGACACCCCGTTGCTTCTGCTGTCGGGCGAGGGGGACTGGAACGTCCCGGCCACCAACCAGCGGGAGATGTACTACGCCCTGCGTCGCCTGGGTAAGGAGGTGGTCTGGGTGAACTACATGAAGGGGGGACACGGTGCCGGCCGGGCGAGCACCGCGGAGGATTTCCACGACCATTGGCGCCGGATGTTCGATTGGTTCAGGGCGCACTTCGAGGACGAAGGAGCCGCGACGGCCGACCGAGGCGGATAACCTCGCGCCTCAGGATGCGGCGTGACCCACCACCCGCACCCGCACGCGCAGGGCGTTCCCGGGAGCGGAGCTGCTCGGCTTATGAAACCTGCCTCCCCTGTCGCCGTATGGGACTACAAAGTAGACCGAGTCGGAGAATCCCGTGAGCCCGAAGAGCTATCTGGGGGAGTTCGAGCAGATGGTCCTGCTGGCGATCCTGCAGCGGGGAGAACACGCCAACGGTTACGAGGTGCGCCGGGAGCTCGAGGTCAGCGCCGGGCGTGTGGTGTCCAAGGGTGCGTTCTACACCACCCTCGACCGCCTGGAGAGGAAGGGGTACGTGACTTGGGAGGCCCGTGTTCCGCAGGGCGACGGCTCATCCCTTCCGCAGCGGCACTTCCGGGTCACCACGGCGGGTCTCGAGGAGCTCCGTCGCTCCAGA
>JARRLD010000114.1:0-10956 GCA_037387345.1 Gemmatimonadota bacterium | reverse complement strand
GGCCCCCTCGCAGCTACCTTCCAGATCGGCACGATCTCCGCCACGTCAGTCCAGACGTCCGATGACCCCGTTCTGGCGAAGCTGTACGACGAGCGCCGGGAGATCCAGGGCCGCATCGACGAGCTACGGGCCGTGCGCGACGCCATCCCGCCGGACCAGTATGAGGACCAGCTCGAAGCCCTGCTGGTGGAGCTCGCCCTGAAGAACCGCGAGATCCGCGCTCGGGAAGGAGGCGGACCGTGAGAGGCGCTGTCCTCATGGCCCTCCTGGGACTCGTGGCCTTCGACGTCGACGTCGCCGGCCAGAGTCTGGCCGACGCCCGTGCCTCCCTCCGATCCGGCGAGTACGAGACCGCGGTCCGCGAGTACCGCCGGGCGCTGAGCGACGACGCCGGGTCGGTCGAGGCCCGCCGCGGCCTCGTGGAGGCCCTGGCCACCCTGGGACGGTACGACGAGGCGGAGCGCACGGCCCGGGAGGCTCCGGCGCCCGCTCTCCTGGCCAACCGCCTCGGAGAGGTTCTGCTGGAACGAGGCAGGCTGGACGAGGCCGATGCCGCGTTCCGGGCTGCCATCGACGGAGGATCCGACGACCGGCTCACCGCCGAGGTGAACCTGGGCGAGCTCCACCTGGCGCAGGGACGCCTGGACGATGCGATGGCGCGCTTCGACGCCTTCATCGACCGATACAACCAGGCGGGAGGCCGGATGCGGCCTCCGGATCTGGTCGCCGTCGGGCGGGCCGTACGCCACCTGGGCCGCTCCAATCCGGATCTCTTCCACGACGCCCTGCGGGCGTTCGATGAGGCGGCCAGGGCCGACCCGGAATGGGCCGAGCCGGCGCTCCGGGCCGGAGAGCTCTTCCTGGAGAAGTACCAGAGCCCGGAGGCCCAGACCGAGTTCCGGAAGGTGCTGGAGCATAATCCGAAGGACCTGCGGGCGCTCCTGGGCATGGCCAGGGCCCTGGATTTCGACGGCACGGCCGGCGCCCGCGACCGCATCCGGGAGGTGCTGGAGCTGAACCCCGGTCACGTCGGAGCCCTGGTGCTGCAGGCTCGCCTCGACCTGTCCAGAGAGGCCCTGGCCAGCGCCCGGGAGGCCGCCGAAGCGGCTCTGGCCACCAACCCCCGCTCCCTCGAGGCTCTGTCGGCGCTGGCAACGGTGCACTTCCTCGGCGACGATCAGCCCGGCTTCGAGGAGGTCAGAAGCCAGGCCCTGTCCCTGAACCCCCGATATCCCGGCGTCGACGTCATGGCCGCCGAGGTGGCGGTCCAGGTGCGTCGCTACGAGGATGCCGTGGAGCGGGCCTCCGCCGCCGTCGCTCTCGATCCGGAGGCGTGGAGGGCGTGGGGCCTGCTGGGCATGAACCAGCTCCGCACCGGCCACATCGAAGAGGGCCGTGAGACCCTGGGACGGGCCTTCGCAGGCGACCCCTTCAACCCCTGGTTCAAGAACAATCTCGACCTTCTCGATACCTTCGAGCGATTCGAGACGCGCACGACCGAGCACTTCCAGCTCTTCCTGCACGGCGTCGAGGCCGATCTGCTGGCGCCGTACGTGGCCGACATCGCCGAAGAGGCCTACGACAGCTTGAGTCGGCGCTACGGCGTAGAGCCTCCCCTTCCCGTCCGGGTGGAGCTCTTTCCCAGCCACGCCGACTTCTCGGTCCGGACCCTCGGAGAGGTGGGCCTGGGAGCGCTGGGCGTCAGCTTCGGAAGCGTCCTGGTCATGGACTCTCCGGCCGCCAGGGAGCGGGGACAATACAACTGGGCCTCGACCCTGTGGCACGAGCTGGCCCACACGTTCCATCTGGCCCTGACCGATCACCGGGTGCCCCGGTGGTTCTCCGAGGGCCTGGCCGTCCACGAGCAACGAAAGGCGCGAGAGGGGTGGGGACACCAGCCCACCATTCCCTTCCTCCAGGCCCTTGCCGAGGGCCGGCTCAAGAAGGTGAGCGAGCTGAACGACGGCTTCATGCGCCCGGAGTACCCCGAGCAGGTGGTCCACTCCTACTATCAGGCGTCGCTGGTCTTCCAGGTGCTGGAGGAGCGTTACGGATTCGACGACATCCGGGCCATGCTGGATGGCTACCGCAGGGGAGAGAGCACGGAGGCGTTGTTCGCGTCGGTGCTGGGTACGCGCCTGGAGGACTTCGACGGGGAGTTCGAGAGCTACCTGCGGGAGCGGTTCCGGGATCCGCTGCGCGGTCTCGTGCGACTGGGGGAAGTCCCTCCCGTCCAGGCAGGGATCCCCGCCCTCGAGGGCTATGTCCGTTCCCATCCCGGCGACTACCTCGGGCGTCTCCGGCTCGGCGCGTCACTGGTCCGTGAGGGGCGCCACGCAGAAGCGCGTCCGCACCTCACCGAGGCACTCCGGATGTTTCCGGAGTACGGCGGGCCGGACAGCCCCTATGTCTTCCTTGCCAGAATCCACCAGGCCGAAGGTGACATGGAGCGGGCGGCGGCGGCTCTGGCGCGCTTGAACGCCCTCTCCGAGTCGAACTACGCGGCTCTTGTGGAAGAGGCCGAGATCCAGGGAAGCCTGGGACGGACGGAGGCCGCCGCCAAGGCTCTGGAACGGGCCCTTCAGGTCTATCCGTACGACATGGAGACCCACGCGAGCCTCGCTGCCGCCGCGGATGCGCTCGGCCGCCACGAGGTCGCCGTGCGGGAGCGCCGGGCCATCGTGGCCCTCGACCCGCCGGACCGGGCCGAGGCCCTTTACCTTCTCGCGGTGGCCCAGCGGGACGCGGGCGACCGGTCAGGAGCCCGGCGTACCGTGCTGCAGGCGCTGGATGTGGCCCCCAACTTCGATGCCGCTCTGGAGCTCCTCCTGGAGCTGCGGGGCGGCACGGAGGAAGACCGATGACCCTGGGACGAATCCTGGCGTCGCTCCTCCTGGCCGGCTCCCTGGCGATGGCCGGCGGAACCCTGCTCCCCACGCCCCAGCGGGCCGGCGTCGGGGCGCCGGCGGACGCGGCACAGGATCTCGACGACTACAACGCCCCCTACGACGGACGTTACCACTTCTTCCGGGTCCGCTACAGCGTGGGGGATCGAGGCTTCGGGGGATTCGGACGCAGGGGCCGCCGGGAGCCCCCCTGGGGACACGACTACCCCCGAGCCGAACGGAACTTCCTGAGCATCGTGGACGAGACCACCTTCATCGGGCCCCTCACCGACGGCTCGAACATCTTCGAGCTCGACGACCCGCGGATCTACCAGTACCCCATTGCGTACATCGTGGAAGTGGGCGCCTGGAACCCTACGGATGCGGAGGTCGAGGGCCTCGGCCAATACCTGCGGAAGGGCGGCTTCCTCATCGTCGACGACTTCGGAACGGAGTGGGAGCTCGGGAATCTCCAGCTCCATATGGATCGCGCCGTCCCGGGTGCCAAACTGACGCTCCTGGACGAGACCCACGACATCTTCGACTCCTTCTTCCGCATCAATCCCGCGCTCGTGGTCCCGCCCTACACCAGAGGCAGAGGGCCGCCGCTGTTCTATGGGATCTACGAGGACAACGACCCGAAGAAACGGCTGCTGGCCATCGTGAATTACAACAACGACATCGCCGAGTACTGGGAGTTCAGCGATCGGGGCTACTACCCCATCGACCTTTCCAACGAGGCATACAAGCTCGGTGTCAACTACCTCGTGTACGCCATGACCCACTGACGGGATCACCCCGGCGGCGGCCTTCGCCGCCCCGGCCTACCCCACAACCAAAGGGAGCGCCCCCCAGGTGGACGACGCAATCGGAGCGGTACAGATCGAGGGTTCGGACGACGTGGCCCTCGCGGACCGGATGAAGGAGGGACGGGAGCAGATCATCAGCGAGCTCAGGAAGCTCATCGTAGGCCAGGATGAGGTCATCGAGCAGGTCCTCCTGACCCTCTTCGTGGGAGGAAACAGCTTGCTCATGGGCGTGCCGGGGCTGGCCAAGACCCTCCTCATCCACACGATCGCCCAGGTGGTGGACCTGAATTTCTCCCGGATCCAATTCACGCCGGACCTCATGCCGTCCGACATCACCGGTACCGACATCATCCAGGAGGACCCGAAGACCGGGCGCAGGGAGATGGTCTTCGCCCCGGGCCCCGTCTTCAGCAACATCATCCTCGCCGATGAGATCAACCGCACTCCGCCGAAGACCCAGGCGGCGCTCCTCGAGGCCATGCAGGAGCACCGGGTCACGGTCCAGGGGCGGACCTACGTCCTCGACGAGCCCTTCTACGTCTTCGCGACCCAGAACCCCATCGAGCTCGAGGGCACCTATCCTCTTCCGGAGGCCCAGCTCGATCGGTTCATGTTCGAGATCGTCATCGAGCACCTCTCCCGGGACGAGGAGATGGAGGTGGTGCGCTCCACCACCGGCGTGCTCGACCCCGAGTTCAAGCACACGGTAACGGGACCGGACCTGGTGGCCTTCCAGCAGCTGGTGCGGCGGGTCCCGGTATCGGACACGGTGCTGGACTACACCGTGAGCCTGGTGCGGACCAGCCGTCCAGGGGAGGCGTCGCCGGAGTTCGTCAAGAAATGGGTCGCCTACGGCGCGTCGGTCCGCGCCGCCCAGTATCTGGTGCTCGGTGGGAAGGCCCGGGCCATCACGAGGGGCCGGGACCACGTGACCTTCGATGACATCCGGGCCCTGGCACAGCCGGTGCTGCGACACCGGGTGCTCACCAACTTCCACGCCGAGTCCGAGGGGCGCACCGCGGGAGAGCTGGTGGACATGCTGCTCGAGGCCGTGCCCCTGCCGTCGTCGGGAATGTAGCCATGGCCGCACACGCGCGCGCCCGCGCGGATGCCTCGGGAGGACGGTTCCTCGACCCGACGGTCCTGGCCCGCATCGAGAACCTGGAGCTTCTCGCGCGCACGGTGGTGGACGGCTTCCTCAACGGGCTGCACCGGTCTCCGTATCTGGGATTCAGCCTGGACTTCGCCGAGCATCGACCCTACATGCCCGGTGACGATATCCGCCGTATCGACTGGAGCCTGTTCGGGCGAACGGACCGGCACTACATCAAGCTCTTCGAGGCAGAGACCAACGCGAACTTCGTCGTGCTCCTCGACGTGTCGAGGTCCCTGAGCTATACGAGCCACTCGGTCTCGAAGCTGGACTATGCCCGGTACCTCGCGGCCGCCCTCACCTTCTTCTCCCACCGGCAGAGGGACCGCGTGGGCCTGGTGACCTTCGACCACGAGATCGTGGACTACGTGCCTCCGTCGATGAAGCACATGGAGACCGTCCTGCACGTCCTCGACCGGGCCGAAGCCCGGCGGGCCGGCGCCCTGGCCGCACCGATGCTGACCATCGCCGAGCGTCTCCGGCGCAAAGGGATCCTGGTGCTGATCTCGGACTTCTATGAGGAGGTCGATGCCATCATGAGCCAGGTGCTGCCCCTCCGCGGCCGGGGGCACGATCTCATCGTGTTCCACGTCCTCGATCCCGCCGAGCTCGAGTTTCCGTTCGACGAAGCATCCGGCTTCGAGGATCTCGAAACCGGCGAGCAGATCCCGGTCATCCCCGGTCGACTCCGCGAGGACTACCGACGGCTGGTCCAGCGCCACGTGGCGGAGCTGGACCAACGGTTCTCCTCCAACATGGTGGACTACCGGGTTCTCGACACCTCTCAGCCTCTCGATCTGGCCCTGTTCGCGTACCTGTCGGCGCGGGAGCGCCTCAGCCGCATCCGATGAGCCTCACCTTCCTGGTTCCGCTGTTCCTCCTGGGCGTCGCCGGGATTGCCGTGCCCGTCGTCCTGCACCTGACGCGGAGGCAGCGGAAACAGGTGGTGATGTTCCCGTCACTCATGTTCCTCGAGATGATCCCGTTCCAGGAGCAGCGGCGACGGCGTATCCAGCACTGGCTTCTGCTGTCTCTGCGGGCCCTCGCGCTGGCTCTCCTCGCGGTGGCCTTCGCGCGGCCCTTCTTCGACGATTCCGAGCTCACGGGGGCCGGGGCGGGAGGCCCGCACGAGGTGGTGGTGCTTCTCGACCGATCCTACTCGATGGCGATCGGCTCCCAATGGGATCGGGCCGTGCGGGAGGCCCGAGCCGTGTCCGACGGGCTGGGTCCTCTGGACCGGGCCAGTCTCGTGGTGTTCTCCCAGGGTGCCCACGTCCTTCTGCGTTCCACCTCGGACCCGGCGCGATTCCGGGGAGCCCTGGACACCGTGTCCGTAGGCTCCGGCACCACCCGGTACGGACCGGCCCTGAAGGTCGCGCAGACCATTCTCGAGGAGTCGCGGCTCCCGTCGGGTCGTGTGGTCCTGGTATCCGACTTCCAGCGCGTGGGATGGACCGGGGACGAGGGGGTGAGGCTTCCCGCCGGCTCCGAGGTCGTCCCGGTGGTGGTGAGGGACGAGATCGGCGAGAACATCCAGGTCACGGACGTGGCGCTCCTCCGCCAGTCCTCTTCCGGCCGGGAGCGCGTGACGCCGACAGCCCGCGTCGCCCGCCGAGGCGGCGGCGGGCCCGCCGAGGTCAGCCTCGCCCTGGAGCTGGACGGTCAGGAGATCCAGACGCGCTCGGTTCGCCTGGGCGCCGACGGAGCCGCCTCGGTGGCCTTCGCGCCCTTCACGCTCTCGGTGCCCCACACCCGGGGGACCGTGCGCGTCCCCGCCGACGACATCGAGGCGGATGACGCCCGCCACTTCGTGGTCTCCCCGGGGAGGGCGACCTCGGTGGTCATCGTCCATGGAGCACGTGCGAACCAGGACGCGAGCCTCTACCTGCGACGCGCCCTGGAGACGTCCGACGAAGGCCGATTCCGAGTGAGAACCCGCCGGGGCGACGGGCTGCGCCCCACGGACCTGCAAGACACGGACGTGCTCATCCTGAACGACGCCCGCGTGGACGGCGCTTCCGCTGAACTGCTGCGCGGCTTCGTGGAGGGAGGCGGTGGTGTCCTGGTGGTCCTCGGCGAGTCGGCCTCGTGGCCGGCATCGGCCACGGATCTCCTGCCGGGAATCGTCGGCCCGGTCCAGGATCGCACGGACAGCCGGGGCGGTCGCCTCGGCTTCATAGAGTACGGTCACCCCGTCTTCGAGGTTTTCCAGGGACCACGCAGCGGCGACTTCAGCGGGGCCCGCTTCTTCCGGGCGCGGGGGTTCAACGCCGCGGACTCGGCCCAGATCGTCGCACGCTTCAATGACGGGTCCGTGGCCATGGCGGAGGTCCGGCTCGGGCGCGGCCGGGTGCTGGTGTGGACATCCACCCTGGACGCGTACTGGAACGACCTGGCCCTCCAGCCGGTGTTCCTTCCCTTCGCCCATCGCGTCTCCGACTATCTGAGCGGCAAGGCCGATGTGGTACCGTGGTTCACGGCCGGACAGGTGCTGAACCTCGCCGATCCCGGGGCCCTGGAGGCGGCAGGGCTCGCATCACCTGAAGCGGCGGGCATCGCGGAGTCTCAGGAGCAGGTGGTGCTCGCGCCGTCGGGAGGATCCGTGAGGATCGCGGCGATGGAAGGGCCCCGATATGTCGCCCTGGAAGAGCGCGGCTTCTACGTGATCCGCCCGCCGGGCGTGGACCCGGAGCGGCCGTTCACCATCGCGGTGAACGTCGATCTGTCGGAATCGTCCCGGGAGGTCCTGGACCCCTCGGAGCTGGTCGCCCAGGTCACCGCTCCGATGGTGGACGCGCCGGCAGGGCCCAGCTTCGAAGCCGTCGAGCTGCGTCGGGAGGACCAGGAGCGGAGGCAATCCCTCTGGCGGTATCTGCTGGTCGGGGCCTTCGCGCTGTTGTTGCTGGAAACGGTGTTGTCGAACTGGGTCTCCCGGCGGACCGTCGGGACCCCTGGAGCGGCCACCGGTTAGGAAAACCGTGGTGATCCCTGCGGGAGAAGCATATCGTAGGCCCTGGCAGAGACGGGAGCGATGCGATGAAGAACGAGAAAGGACGCGACGAAATCCTCCGCCTGGTGCGGACCGTGAGGAGACGGTGGCGCCTCGCGGTGCTGCTGAGAGGGCTGGCCGTTGCCCTCGGCCTCACCGTGGGGGTTCTCTTCCTGTCCTCTCTCGCGCTGGAGTGGCTCCGCTTCAGCCCGCAGGCGGTCCTCTGGCTTCGGGTCGTCACGTGGGGCACGCTCCTCCTGTCGCTGGCAAGCTTCATCCTGCTCCCCCTGCGCAGAAGCGTCACGGACCGGCAGGTGGCCCTCTATCTGGAGGAGCACGAGCCCTCGTTGGATCACGCCATTGTGAGCGCGTTCGAGCTGGGCTCGACTCCGGGCGTGTCGCCGGGCCTCGGGCGGCGCCTCGTGGAGACGGCGGTGCAGCGCGCCCAGGGCGTCGCCTTCGGGAGAAGGGTGGAGCAGCCCCGCCTCTACCGCCTGGGGGGGCTTCTCACGGCCCTGGCGGTCGCCTCCCTGGTCTTCATGCTTCTGGGGCCAGCGCATCTCCGGCACGGTCTGTCCGCGCTTCTCGTGCCCACCAGGGATGCAGCGGCGGTCAACCCCTACGCGGTGTCGGTGTCGCCGGGCGACATCACGATCGCACGGGGAACCGACCAGCTGGTCACGGCCGGGCTCGAGGGCTTCGAATCGGACGCAGCGTCCGTGTTCGTCCGCTCCTCACCTGATGCCCCCTTCCAACGGCTCAGCATGCTTCCCGGCCAGGAGGGTGGGTTCGAGGTCCTTCTCCTGGCGGTGAGCGAGAGGACGGAGTACTTCGTGGAGTCCACCGGCATCCGCTCCCCGACCTACGCCATCGACGTGGCGGACCTTCCCTATGTGGATCGCGTCGACCTGACGTACCACTTCCCGTCATACACGGGGCTTCCACCCCGCGTGGTGGAGGACGGGGGCGACGTCGTTGCGCTCCCGGGCACCGTGGTGGAGATCCGGGTCACGCCCACCATCCCCACGCCGGAAGGTCGTCTCGTCCTCGACGGAGACGCGGGCACGGATCTCGGGGCCGAGGACGACGGCACGCTGGTGGGTGAGATCACGGTGGTCCGGGAAGGCTTCTACTCCGTCGAGCTGGCCCAGGGGAACGGCGACCTGGTGACCGCGTCGCCGGAATACGCCATCGACGTGCTCCCCGACCTCGATCCCTCCGTTCGCTTCACGAGACCGGGCCGGGACACCCCCGCGTCCCCCATCGAGGAGGTGTACCTGGAGGTCCGCGCCGACGACGACTACGGCGTGGGGGATGTCCGCCTGGTCTTCTCGGTGAATGGTGGCCCAGAGGACACCGTGGCCATGTTCGAAGGCAGCGGTGCCCCGCTCAAGGAGATCTCGACCGGCCATACCATGTTCCTCGAAGAGTGGGAGTTGGAGCCCGGCGACCTCATCTCGTATTACGGGCTCGTGCGAGACAATCGAAGCCGACGGGGAGGCAAGGCCGTCGCCAGCGACATGTATTTCATCAACGTCCGCCCCTTCGAGCGGACCTACCGCCAGGGCGAGCAGCAGGGCGGGGCCCCACAGGGCGGCGGTGCCCAGGGTGCCGAGTCGGCGCTCTCGGAGATGCAGCGTCAGATCATCTCCGCGACCTTCAACCTCATCCGCCAGCAGGACTCCTACGCCGCGGGCGAGTTCAGCGAGAACGTCGTGAGCGTGGCTCTGGCTCAGGCTCGCCTCATCGATCAGGTCGAGGCCCTGCTACAGCGGATGGTCAACCGGGGCCTCACCGAGACCGACGAGGGCTTCCGGGACATCTCCGCCATCCTGCCCAGGGCGGCAGAAGCCATGCGGACGGCACAGGAGCGGCTCGACGCGGAGGAGCTCCGGGAGGCGATTCCCGACGAGCAGACGGCGTTGCGGTATCTCCAGCAGGCCGAGGAGACCTACGAGCGCTACGTGGTCCAGCAGCAGTCGCAGCAGGGTGGCGGAGGTGGGGGCGGCCAGGCTGCTGCGGCAGAAGACCTGGCGGACCTCTTCGAGCTCGAGCTGGACAAGCTCGAGAACCAGTACGAGACGGTGCGCCGCGGACAGCAGGAGACGGCGGACAACGAGGTGGACGAAGTCCTCGAGCGACTGAAGGAGCTTTCCCGCCGCCTGGAGCAGGCCGCCGAGCGTCAGCGCCGGAGGGCCCAGCAGGGGGCCCAGGGCTCGTCCTCCGGGAGCAGCGATGCCCAGCGTGAGATGGCGGACGAGGCCGAGGAAGCCGCTCGTCAGCTCCAGCGGCTGGCCCGCGAGACAGGCCAGAACCAGCTCGAGGAGACGGCCAGGCAGCTCCAACAGGCCGCGGAGTCCATGAGGCAAGCCGCGGCCCAGCGGGGCGCTGCGGGCCTGGCTGAAGCCAATTCCGCGCTGGACCGCCTGGACGAGGCGCAGCGCCGACTCCAGCAAGCCCAGGACGATCGTGCCCGAAGGGAGGCCGAGGAGGCCCTGGAGCGGGTGGACGAGCTGGCGCGGCAGCAGCGGGAGATGCAGCGGGACGTGAGGGAGCTACCCACGGACCGCGGGCCGGAGCGATCCGACCGGATCGACCTCCTGCGCGAGCGCAAGGACCAGATGACCGAAGCCGTTTCGGAGATCGAGCGGGAGCTGGACCGGGCTTCGTCCGTCGCCAGCGGCGAACAACCCGAGGCCGCCCGGAAGCTCAAGGCCGCGGCGGAGCAGATCCGGGAGTCCAAGCTGAAGGAGAAGCTCCAGTTCTCGCGGGGCACCATCGAGCAGTGGGATCCCGAGTCGGCCGTGACGATGGAGCTCAACATCGAAGCCGACCTCCAGGCGCTGCGCGACCGCCTCGAGGACGCGGCGGCCGTCGCCGGCGAGCGCCAGGTCGATCCCCTGGAGGAAGCCCTCGAGGAGACTCGAGAGCTCGTGCGGGGCATGGAGGCCCTGGATCGGCGTCTTCGCAGCCCTACCGGTCAGGATCCGGGGGACCGTCAGGCCGGAGAAGGTGAACAGCAGGGTAACGACCCCGAGGGGGAGGCGCAGCAAGGAGAGCAGGGGCAGCAAGGCCAGGAGAGGACGCGGCGCTCGCGCATTTCGACGACGAAGTTGCGGC
>JARRLD010000113.1:0-11044 GCA_037387345.1 Gemmatimonadota bacterium | reverse complement strand
CCCGGTCCCGATTCGCTGACGTCCTCCGATCGGATCGTGCCACCCGGCTACCGGTCCTACGTGGTGCTCGGGGCCGCTGCTGGCATTGCCGTGGGGCTCCTCGCGGGCCTCGCCACGAACCTCACCGTCCCCGTCGCCGTCGCCACCTGGACCGCCGGGGGCCTGACGTACGGATTCCTTCTGTGGTCCGCGGCGCACCACGGCTATCTCCCGTTCCTCGAGCCGGAGTGAGCTGATCGACCCTCACGATCCCTGGCGGGCGCGATCCAGGGCCTCCAGCCGATCCTCGTTGCGGATGCGGGTGGGATCGTTCTCGGGAACCGACTCCGCCATGATGTCGCGGGCCCGAACCAGCTCGACTTCGGCCTCGGCGTAGCGCCCTTGGAGCGTGAGGGCGGCCCCCAGGGTCGATCGGGAGAGCGCGATCCAGTAGTCGTCTTCCGCGAACGTGCCGAGGCGGGTCTCCAGGGACTCCCGGGCCAGCGTCTCCGCCTCCTCGCCCCGGCCCACGGCCACGAGCCAGTCGGCGTAGGCGGCCGCCGCGTTGGCGGTGGTCACGTTGTCGTCACCCCGGATCCTCCGCATGAGGTCGAGTCCCTCCGCGAGGGGAGCCTCGGCCCGTTCGAGCTGGCCCAGGTAGAGCCGGTAGTTACCCAACCCTGTCAGGTCCGTTGCCACGTACTCGTGCTCAGGCCCGAGGAGGCGCCGGTCCAGGGCCAGGACCTCCTCCTGCATGGTGGCGGCCCGTGCGAAGTCGCCCCGACGCCACGCCATCGTGGCCAGGTTGTTCAGGTTGGTGGCGACCTCCGGATGCTCGTCGCCATAGAGCGCGCGGTTGATGGCGAGGGATTCCTCGAGGGCGGCCTGCGCCTCGTCGAGCCGCCCCATGTCGGCCTGGAGGTTCGCCAGGTTGTTGAGAGCCAGCGCTACCCCGCCGTGTACCCTGCCGTACTGGGTCCGCCGCTGCTCCAACACCCGCTCCTGGATCTCCAGGGCCTCCTCGTACCGGGCCATGCCCCGGAGGGCGACGGCCAGGTTGTTCTCCCAGGTGGCGACCATCGTGTGGTCCTCTCCCAGGAGCTCGGTGCCCCAACCCAGCAGATCCCGGTAGAGGGTTTCGGCTTCGGCGTACTCCCCCTCGTTCAACCGGACCCGGGCCAGGTGGTTCAGCGTGACGGCCACGTCGGGATGTCGCCCGCCGTAGAGCCGCCGCCGGACCGAGAGCGCGTCCTGGAGCACGGCTTCGGCCTCGTCGAGCCGGCCCATGTCCACCAGGAGCACTCCGTGGTTGCTCAACAAGGTGCCCCGCAGCTCCTCCCGCGGCTCCGAGGGGGACGCCATCACCGCGAGGGCCTCGCGGAAGAGGGAGTCGGCGCGGGGGAGATGGCCCGCCCGGTTGGCCAGCAACGCCTGCTGGCCCAGATCCGCGGCGATGTCGGGGTGGTTCGGCGGAAGCGACCTTCGGCGCAGGCTCAGGGAGCGGACCAGAAGGGAGTCGGCCTGCTCCAGCTCGCCCAGCTCGATGAGAAGGCCGGCCAGCTTCGAGACGCCGAGGGCCGTCTCGGTCCCGTCCGGCCCGAAGGTGGCCTGCCTCACGGCCAGACTCCGCTGGAAGGCGGAGCGGGCGCTGTCCAGGGCGCCGAGGTTCTGGTAGACGGTCCCGACCGCGTCCAGGATCTCGGCCTGGATGGCGGGTTGACCTGCCAGCTCGTCCTCCATGCGAGCGGTGCCCTGCCCGAGGATCTCGAGGGCGCTCAGGTCCGCGTCGGCGGACACGAAGGGGTCGGCGCGGCGAAAGACCCCGACGAGGAAGTCCAGGGTGCGGGAGGCCCGGTCCGCCTCGCGGCGCGCGACGTCCCGTTCCCCGGCCAGCCGGCTCAGGAAGATGCCGGTCTGGGTCGCCAGGAGGATCACGGCGGCCGCGGTGCCCAGGACGCCGCCCCGGTGCCGGGTCACGAACTTCCGGGCCCGGTACCCCAGGGTCGGCGCCCGGGCGGCGATGGGCTTCCCGGTGAGATAGCGCTCCAGGTCGTCCGCCAGCGCACGCACGGAGTCGTATCGCTCGGCCGGATCGCGACGCAGAGCCTCGAGGACGACGGTGTCCAGGTCCCCCCTCAGTCGGCTGCGCAGATCAGGGTCATCGGTGGCCGCGCTGGGGGGTACGAACTCGTCCTCGAGAGCCCTCAGGATGGGATCGAACGAGGCGCTGGCTCGCTCGCCGGCGCCCTGGGCGTCGAGTCCCGTCAGCAGCCTGTGGAGGACCAGTCCCAGGCTGTATACGTCCGAGGCGGTTCCGACGCGCTTGCCGAGGAGCTGCTCCGGGCTGGCGAACCGGGGGGTCATGAGGCGCGTGACGGTAGGGAGGGCGGAGCCTTCGGCCGCGGGGCCGCCCCCCTCCTCCGGATCGTCCCCCACGAGCAGCTTCGCGATGCCGAAGTCCAGGAGCTTGGGGGTGCCGTCCGCCGTCACGAGGATGTTCGACGGCTTCAGGTCCCGGTGCACCACCAGGCTGCGGTGCGCGTAGTGCACCGCGTCACAGACCGACAGGAAGAGCCAGATTCGATCCTCGACGCCGAGGCCACGCTCGCGAGCATAGACGTCCAGCGGGGTCCCGTCCACGTACTCCATGATCACATAGGGGACGCCCTCGGCGGTGGTGCCGCCGTCCAGGAGACGGGCGATGTTGGAATGCTCGAGGCTGGCCAGGATGTGCCGCTCGTTCCGGAACCGGCCCATGGCCTCGGGGCTGAAGAGGGCGCCAGGGAGGACCTTGACCGCCACGGTCTGTTCGAAGTCTCCGTCCACCCGGACGCCGCGGTACACGACGCCCATACCGCCACGGCCGATCTCCTCCTCGAGTCGGTAGGGACCCAGCGATCGACCCACCGCCGTGGCTCCCGTGGACGTCATCAAATCCTCGGCCACCCGGTCCACTGCCTCGAGGCGCTCCGTCATCCCCTCCCCGGCGGCGTCGAGCAGGCTCTCCACCTCGGCGCGGAGGTCGTGGTCGGCGCCGCACGCTTCCTCCAGGAACGCGGCGCGCTCATCCGGCCGCCGGCCCGACGCGTCCAGGAAGAGGGCCTCCACCCGTGCCCAGCGCTCGGGGCTCAGGGGCTCACCCACGGCTCACGCCCCCGTCCCGGACCCGGACCCCGCACGCGGCTCGACGGCTCACCGGGTCCCCAGCTCCCTGGCCAGCCACGCCTTGGCCAAACGCAGGTCCCGATCCACCGAGGCCGGGGAGATCCCCAGCGCCTCGGCGGTCTCCTGGTAGGTCAGCCCGCCAAAGATGTGGGCCTCGATGACCTGGGCCTTGCGCGCGTCCTGGGCTTCGAGTCGCTCCAGGGCTTCGTGCAGCTCGAGGATCTCGGCGTTCGCGACTCCGGTCCGATCGTCGCGAATCTCGACCGCGAGCTGGTCCAGAGGGACGGGACGGGCGCCTCCGCCCCGTTTTTCGGCCATGCGGGTCCGGGCGTAGTCCACCAGGATCCGGCGCATGGTGCGGGCGGCCAGGGCGAAGAAGTGGGCCCGGTCCTCCAGGCGGAGATCGGCGTCGGCAATGCGCGCGTAGGCTTCGTGGACCAGGTCGGCGGTCTGGAGCGTGTGGCCGGTCCGCTCCCCCTGCAGGCGTCGATGGGCGACGCCCCGAAGCTCGTCGTAGACGAGAGGCAGAAGACGATCGAGGGCCCGCTGGTCGCCATCGCTCCACCGTCGGAGGAGCGCCGTGACGTCTGTGCGGGGTGATGAGGAGTCCATGAACCGCACCGAACCCGAAGAGAAATTGAATAGGCAATGTGCAATCCCGAAGCGGAGGTCGTCCAGCGCGCAGCCACCGGGTCGGGTGCGGACCATCCGGACGACCATGCTCCTCGAGTCGGGCGGCGCAGGGGACGGTGCCGTTCACCGCTCCGTCTGGCCGCGACCTGTCACCACCCAGTGCGTAGAAGAGGAGGCGATCCCCTCACCCGACCGGCGCACCCGGTACTCCTCCTTCGTAACTCCCGACGGTTGGCGGTCGCCCCGGCCAGATCGCATCTTGCCGCTTCCGGACTGTTTCCGTGGCCCAGTTGGAGGACCGTCATGTCTCGACCCGTTCCGTTGGTGCTGACCGCCGCCGTTGTCGCCCTCCTCACGCAGCCGGTGCGTGCCCAGGTCGCGCAGCATGAGCGCGTCGCCGAGGCCCTCGGTGTGGTCGAGGTCTGGCTGGACGCGCAGCGCGACTACGAGCAGATCCCCTCGATCTCGGCTGCCATCGTTCACGACCAGGAGCTCATATGGAGCGGCTCCGTGGGGATGGCGCACCCCGACCGGGGCATCGAGGCGACGCCCACCACGCTCTACAGCATCTGCTCGATCTCGAAGCTGTTCACCAGCGTGTCCGTCATGCAGCTACGTGACCGGGGCCTGTTCACATTGCGGGATCACGTGGGGGACATCCTTCCCTGGTTCGAGCTGGAGCAGCAGTACGAGGGATCGCCGCCGATCACGGTGGAAGGGATCCTGACCCACTCGGCGGGACTGCCGCGTGAGTCCAACCAGCCGTATTGGAGCGCCCCGGACTTCCCCTTCCCAACCCACGACGAGATCGTGGCCGGGCTCGAGGACCAGAAGACGCTCTACCCGGCCCGGCAGTACTTCCAGTACTCCAACCTCGGACTGACGCTGGCCGGCGAGATCGTGGCCCAGGTGTCGGGGATGGGCTACCACGACTACGTGCGCCGGAACGTGCTCGATCCCTTGGGCCTGACCAACACCTACTCGGAGATGCCCGAGCAGCACGTCGGCGGCCAGCTCGCCACCGGATACAGCGCCATGACGCGTGAGGGGAAGCGTGAGCAGGTTCCGTTCTTCCAGGCTCGGGGCATCGCGCCCGCCGCCGGGTACGCGTCCACGGTGGAGGATCTGGCGAAGTTCGCGTCGTGGCAGTTCCGGCTGACCGGGAACCGAGAGGAGGTCCTGCATGCCCACACGCTCGACGAGATGCACCGGGTCCACTACGTGGATCCGGCCTGGGGCACCTTCTGGGGTCTTGGCTTCAGCGTGAGCCGCCGCAACGACGAGACGTTCATCGGTCACGGGGGAAGCTGCCCCGGGTTCCGCAGCCAGCTGGTGCTTCACCCCGAGTCGAAGATCGCGACCGTGGCCATGGCGAACGCCATGATCAACGCCGGCACCTACGCGTACGGCGTGTACGATCTCGTAGCCGAGGCGATCACCGAGGCGACAGCCGACGATGACGGAAAGACCGCGAAGGCGTCGCCTCAGGGCGGACAAGACTCGCAGGAAGCTGTCGAGACGCCCGACTTCGACGACTTCGTCGGTGCGTACTCTCAGCAGCCGTGGGGCGGCGAGACCGCCGTGGTCCGCTGGAAGGGTGGTCTGGCCATGCTCAACCTTCCCACCGACAATCCCCTTCGCGCGCTCACCCGGATACGCCACCAGGAGGGCGACGTCTTCCGACGCGTGCGTCCCGATGATGAGCTGGGTGAGGCGATCGTGTTCGAGCGGGGCGCGGACGGTCGGGTGACGGGATACCGCCGGCACGGGAATCTGTCGCCGCGGATACGCTGAGACACCGACCCTGGTCAGCCATCGGAAAGCCATCGGGCTGATGGGGATCCCCTGCGGTGACCGCGATCGTCATCGGGTCCCCCTCAACCATACCAGGACGCTCGCGCCCAGGCCGACATCGGCTGCCAGGCAGGCGGCCGCGTACCACTCGGGAACGAAGCCGACGCGACCGAAGTGGGCGGCGTCCCAGAGCGCGTGAAGGACGCATCCGAGCCACAGCACCAGGTCGGAGCGACGGGCGATGACGGCCAGGATCACCCAAGATGCGAGCCCCCCGAGCTGGAGGGCGAGCTCCACGCCCGAGCCGCCGAACCGAAACCAGTCGGCCACGTAGACGACGGGAACCAGGACGAGGAACGCGAGCACCGTCCGGCGGTTGGCGCTCCCGGGAGTCCACGGGCCGACACGTCGTCCCAGGATCAGCACGACCAGGACCAGGAATCCCATGACGCCCCAGTAGCTCGGATCCGTGAGGTGCCGATAGGGCCAATCCGGCACCACGGCCAGTGCGGCCAGCGTGGCGAGCCCCAACAGCACCTTGGCGCGACGGGCGGCTAGCTCAGACATCGGTCTGGCGGACGAAGACGCCATGTCGTTCACGGTCGGCACTCCCATGCCGCTGGCGCATGTCAGGATCCGGATGGCGGTCGTGGACCCTCGAGAATCGCGTCGATCCGCTCGACGGCGTCGCGCAGGTGCGCACGGATCACCCTGTGGCGGACCCGGCGGCCCGCGCGGTCCGCTTCGTCACGTAGCTCCACGAGCTGCGCCCTCACGAGCGGGCGGATGTCCGAGTTGCTCACGTCCGGCGCTCCGGTGCCCTCCGGCTCCTCGGTCATGAGGACCTCGAGGCGCTCCAGATGTGCGCGTTGCAGCGCGCGTCGGTAGCCGTCGATCGCCGACACGCTGCCCAGGTCCTGCCACACCGCGTCACGCACGTCGTCGAGGAATTCCACGAGGGGGTAGGCCACGTCCGGCTGCGTGGCCTCGATCTCGCCGAGCATGGCCAGCCGCCGGGCGTCGAGTAGCCGGTTCAGGATCGAGACCTGCCTGCGCGACAGGCCCGTGAAGCCACCCCCATTGGGTCCCACGCGCTCGAGGATCGCCGGATCGTTCAGCCACACGGGGGCCTCGAAGACCTCGCGGGCCAGCCAGTCCATCGCCCGCTTCTGGTCCTCTCGGGGGACCGCGTCGAAGACCCGACCGTCCTGGTCGGCGGTCTTGAGGTCGACGTGCACGCCGCCGATCACCGAGAGCACGTGCCCCACATAGCGCATCCACTGGGTCTGGGCCTCGCCGTAGATCTCGGCGAGGTCCGTGTAATCCTCGCCGGGCTTCGTGGTCCACGCGACGAGGTTCGGCACGATGCGCTCGAGGTTGGCCATCCCGTACCCGGACGCGCGTACGGGGTCGTCGCCCATGTCCTCGGTCTGCGCCCGGGGATCGCTCACGCCCATCCCGCCCTGCGGCAGGTAGCGGTACATGGGATCGCCGGCCTTCTCGACGATCCATCGCCGCAGCGTGGGAAGCTCGTCCTCCGGGGTCTGTGCGCCCGGGATCACGCGGTAGCCCCAGTTGATCACATAGTGGTCGTAGACCCCGATGCGGCGCAGGAAGTCGACGGGCTCGAGACCGTCTTCGGGTTGGGCGATGTAGTTCTGGCGGGCGTAGTCCATGATCGTGGGAGCGACGCCCATCTGCGACGCGAAGCTCCGGGAGCGGAGCGAGTCTACCGGGTAGGAGGAGCTGGCGATCATGTTGTGCGGCAGGCCGAGCGCGTGGCCGATCTCGTGCGTGATGACCTGCTCCATGGCTTCCTCCATGAGGCGGTCGGTGAGGGGGAGCTGACGTGCGTCCGGGTTCGCCGCGCCCGTCTGTACCATCATCCAATTGCGGTACGAGCGCATGTGGTTGTGGTACCAGACGATGTCCGACTCGATGATCTCGCCGGTGCGTGGGTCGGAGGTGCTGGGCCCCTGGGCGTTCCTCGTCAGGCTCGCCGACCAGCGCACGACGGAATAGCGCACGTCCTCGGGGTCCCACTCGGGATCCTCCTCGGGCGTGGGCGGATCCAACGCGACGATCGCGTTGCGGAAGCCGGCGGTCTCGAAGGCAGCCTGCCAGTTCTCGACGCCGCGCTTGACCGCGTCCACGTAACGCTCGGGCGTCGCCGGATCGACGTAGTACGTGATCGGCTTGACGGGATCGACCAGCTCGCCCCGCGCGTAGGCCGCCGGGTCGGAGGGCTCCAGGCGCCACCGGCGGATGAACGTCTCGGTCGCGGCCTTCTGCTCGTCGAGCCCATAGTTGACGCGCTCGATGGAGAAGAAGCCGACGCGTCGGTCGGCGATGCGAGGCCGCATCGGCTGGCTCGGGAGGAGGACGAGAGACTGGTTCATCTCCACGGAGATCGTGTTCGTCCGCGCGTCCGACGGTGGCGCGCCCGCCTCGAAGGTCAGCGTATGGCGGACGTTGACGTTCAGTGGATAGCTGCGCACGCGGCTGATGAAGCTGCGGTCCGCGTCGAGGCGGCGGACCTGGTAGTCGCGTCGCTGAGCAGGGCTCAGCCCGGAGATCGACGGCGTATCACCCTCGAAGAAGTCGGTCACGTCGACGACCGACGTCGTGCCGTCCGGCCCGCGAGCCTCGATCTCCCAAGAGGCGAGGATCGGGGCGAAGTAGTTGGCTCTCACCGAGCTCGCGATCCGGAGCGTATCGTCCGCCACGGCCTCACCCGAATACTTGCGGAGCAGGATCCGATCGCCCTGCCGCTCGAAACGGAGCATCTGCCGGGCGACGGCGACGCCGGCGGGCGTGTACCCCCCGAGCCCGTCCTGCTTCCCGGCGATGCGGCTGATGAGCAGCATGTCCCGGCCGAGGAGCGAGTCCGGGATCTCGAAGCGGTAGTGCCCGTCGCTGGCGTGCACGGTGAACAGCCCGTCGTCGGACTCGGCTCCTTCGACGAGCTCGTCGTAGCTCTGCTCGGTGGCGCCCACATCACCGGGGGGACCGCTCTGGCCTCCGGCGGGTGTGGGGCGCGCGGGGGAGGGACCGCCGCCGCAGGCAGCGGTGTGGAGCGCGATCAGGAGGAGGGTCGGAAGCGTCGGGGAGGTACGCATGATCGGCAAGGGTGCGGGGAACGTAGCTCAGGGGCCCGGCGCTGAGGCCGCCGGCCCCTGCATTGAAGTTCGATACGAACGAGCGCGCCTGGGGTTGGCAACGGGTCAGGGGAGGGCCGGCGCGAGGAAGGACACGGCGATGGCATTACGCTGCGCTGCCCCACCGGACTGTCTGGGCGCGTCGCGCCCAGGCTTCTGCTCAACCCTGCGGGGTGATGACCACATCCGGGGGTGGCAGCTTCTCCGCGTCCAGGTACAGGATCTCCACCGGTGAGCCGATCTCGGGGAAGTGCACGTAGGCGAAGTCGAAGACGTCCCCCGCGCTGGCCTCCTGGATCACCTCCCGCCCCTGGCGACGGAGCTCTGCCTTCGCCTCCCGCACGGCCTCCATGCTGGGGTAGACCACGCACGTGTGGTGGAAGCCCTCCCCGTGCTTCTCGAGGTGCTCTTCGTAGACGCTCCGACCGCTGTGGGGCGCGATGAGCTCGAGCGTGGCTCCCCCGACCGTGGCCAGCGCCGCCCGGAACGAGAAGGGGCTCTCCTGCCCGTGCACCATGCAATGTGCCGGCTCGATGGTCCAGACGTTCCAGGGACCGATCCCCAGGGAATCCGAAAGTCGTTGTGCGGTCGCTTCGACGTCCCGAACCAGGAAGCTGGTGTGGTCGAGCGCGACTGGAGGTGTTATGGCCATGATGTCCTCTCACGCACGGGGGGTCGACTGCGATCACGTGCGGCCAATCTCGGGTGTCGGGCCCTGGCGCGACAGTCTCTCAGGCTTCGCTCGCGCTCGCGTCGGGTGAAGGATCCGACTCCTTCTGGCGTAAGGCGCACAGCAGCAACGACATTTGAGTCTGCCGGCACCCGCCAGGATTCGGAGTCCCCATGCCACGTGACACGTCGGAGCCAACCAGACCCGGTCGGCTGCTCCACGAGAGTCGCCCCGCGAAGGTGGCGGAGCTTCTGGTGGTCTTCGTTGGACCGATCGGACTCCTGGTCGCCGTCGCGCCCCTCGCGGGGGGAGACCCCCTGAGGTTCCAGATCCTGGTGGCGGGTTCCAACGTACTCATGCTGGCGCTCATCTGGACCGGCCTCCGACTCCGAGGCCAGGACTGGAGCCATTTCGGACTCCGCTTCTCCCGGCCCACGCCCCGAGCCGCGTTCCGGGCCTTCGGCACCTCGCTTCTGGTCTTCGTCGTCGCCGTAATCGCGTTCCTGGTCGGGGCCGTCGTTGCCGCCAACATCTTCGGGGTGCCCGAGGGCCCGGACACGAGCGGCTACGCGTACATGAGCGGCAATCTGCCGATGCTCATCCTCGCCCTCTCGGTTGCCTACGTCGTATCGTCGTTCGGCGAGGAGGCCGTGTACCGCGGCTTCCTGATCAACCGCATCGCGGAGCTGGCCGCCGGCCCCGGGCGCTGGATGCTCGCGGTGGTCGGGAGCTCCGTCCTGTTCGGATTGGCACACTTCTCCTGGGGCCCGTCCGGGATGGTCCAGACCGGATTCATGGGGCTGGCGCTCGGCGCTGCCTACCTGCGCCTGGGAAGGAACCTCTGGCTGACCGTCCTCGCACACGCCTACATGGACACGATCCTCTTCGTCCAGATGTACCTGGCGGGCTGATTCCCTCCTCTCGATCCGGTCCCGGAGGCTCCCACTCCTGCTCCGGCCCTTGACCCTATAGCATGCTATAGGTCCTAACATTCCTGCCGGGACGCTTCGGAGGTGTCACATGAAGATTGGCGAGCTGGCCGAGCGGGCGGGGGTGAGCGTGCAGACCGTGCGGTACTACGAGCGGCGGGGGCTCCTCCCCGAGCCGGAGCGCACGCGGTCGGGCTACCGGGAGTACGAGATGTCCGACGTGCGTCGACTCGGCTTCGTGCGGCGCGCCAAGGAGCTGGGGTTCACCCTCTCCGAGGTAGGGGATCTTCTGGACCTGCGGGTGCGCACCGGCACGACGGCCGCCGACGTGCGCGCCCGGGCCGTCCGGAAGCTGGAGTCCACGCACGGCAAGATGCGCGATCTGGAGCGCATCGCCGCCGCCCTGGAGCGCCTGATCTCCACCTGCGACGCCCACGGCTCCCCCGAGGCGTGTGCCCTCATGCACGCGCTGGAGATCGACGAGCGAGGTTGAACAACGGAGGAGAACCATGAGCATGCGAACCATCTTCACGACGCTGGCCGGGGTGGCCGCCCTTTCCGCCTGGACCGCGGCGAGCCCGGCCCCGGCATCCGCCCATTGCGACAGCGTGGCCGGTCCGGTGGTGAAGGCCGCCCGGGCGGCCCTCGAGCAGCAGAACGTGGCGCTGGTCCTGGGCTGGGTGCGCCTGCAGGACGAACCGGAGATCCGCGCGGCC
>JARRLD010000112.1:0-21795 GCA_037387345.1 Gemmatimonadota bacterium | reverse complement strand
GCCTACGTCGGCTCCATGCTGGCGCCGCCGATGTATGGCGTTCGCATCATGAAGCAGCTGGGGCTCACCGGGCTGCCGGTGGTGAGCATCGAGGCGGCGTCCGCATCGGGGCTGGTGGCCCTGCGGGAGGCGACCTTCGCCGTGGCGAGCGGCCGCTGCGAGGTCGCCCTGGCGCTGGCCTACGAGCACGCGATGGTGCGGCTGCCGGGAAGCGGCGGCATGGTGCCCGGATACGAGAGCCTGATGGCGTCGCCGGCCTCGTTCGCCTTGTGGGCGAGCCGGCGCATGCACGAGCGCGGGACCCGCCCGGAGCACCTGGCGATATTGGCCGCCAGGAGCTGGAACGCCGCCCGGCGGAACCCGCTGGCCTACCACCAGGCGGATCACGTCGTCACGCCCGAGGAGATCCTGGCCTCTCCGCTGGTGGCGACGCCCCTCACGCAGATGATGGGCGCACCGATGGGAGGCGGAGCTGCCGCGGCCCTGGTGGCTCGGGACGGCGTCGTGCGCCGCCTCCGGCCGGGCCATCCCCTCGTGCGCGTGTGCTCCACGGCCCTGGTGACCGAGTCCTACGCGCCGGGCTGGATCGCGGTCGGGCCGAGCGTGGGTCCTCCCGAGATGACGGCGGCGGCTGCGCGCCTTGCGTACGACTCCGCAGGGATCGGTCCGGAAGACCTGGACCTCGTCCTCCTCCACGACTCCTGGATCAACGAGGAGCTCGAATACTACGAGCAGCTGGGGCTGTGCGACGTGGGCGATGCGGAGAAGCTGGCCGAGGAGGGGGCCACGGCCCCGGGCGGGAGGATTCCCGTGAGCACGGACGGCGGCCTGCTCGCACGAGGCCATCCCGTCGGACCGACGGGTCTCGCCCAGGTCCACGAGATCGCGCTCCAGCTGTGCGGACGTGCTGGGCCCCGGCAGGTCGCGGGCGCCCGGACCGCGCTCGCGCACCTGGTCGGGGGCGGAAGCTCGGCGATCGTCAGCCTCTTTCAGCGCGAGGGGTGAGAGGGCAGGCCTTCGGAAGATTCGTGAGCTCGAACAGCGCGTCTTCGAGCATCCCACAGATGGAGTCGAGTTCCGAAACGGCCGTGCCGTCAGCATCGAGGCCGACGTAGAGAAGGTCGCGGTAGCCGTAGAGGGCGATACTCAACGGACAATGGGGCATGACCGGCGCGATCGGGTAGGCCGAGCGGATCTCGGCTCCCGCAACGAAGCGCGTGAAGGGAATGCCCGGTACGTTGGTCACGATCAGGTCCAGCATCCCGCCAGAGGCAAGGGAAACGGCGCGGTGGAGAGGACGGGGCAACCCCGCCAACGCACCGGCGAAGAACGGGAAGATTCCCGCCGCAGGATGCTCTCGCTTCCGGCTGACCAGCTCGCGAATCCGCTCGAGGCGACGTCCAGGATCGCGCTCGCCGATCGGCAGGTGGATCAGCAGGGCGGTGAGATCGTTGCCCACCTGGCTGTCCAGTCCCCGGGCGTCGGGAGGCCTCAGGTTGACGGGCACCGCGGTAAGGAGGGTCTCGACGTAGTCGTGTCCCGTCGCGCGGCGCCACTCGCCCATGGCCCCCGCCACGCCCGCGAGCAGGAGATCGATGGTCCGGCAGTTGAGCTTCGTTCTCGCTTCGCGCAGAGGGGCGAAGGGAACCGCCAGGCCGGCGAGCCTGCGGGTCCTCCCGTAGCCCTTGAGAGGGGATCGTCCACGTCGCATCAGGTCGCTCGCGACGGACCCCACGGCTCGACCTGCGTCGAGGATGCGGCGGGGCCTGCGCACCGTATCCCACAGCAGGGTCCCTGCACCGCGCGCGCGGTTCACCTCGTCGCTCAAACGATCGCGCAGGACTCGCGCGATGCTGCCACCGAGGTCCGGCTCCGGCCAGGTTCCCGGTCGCGTCTCGTCTTCCGGAGGGCGCGGGCCCCCTTCACGCGTCGCGTCCGTGAGGGCCGCCAGGATCGCGTTTGCCCCGACCCCGTCCGCGATCGAATGGTGCAGTCGCACGAACAGCGCGGCCGCGTCTTCCGGCAGATCGAGGGCGATGATCTCCCAGAGAGGACGCGTCCGATCGAAGGGCCGCTCGTAGATGGGACCGATCGCGCAAAACAGCTCGTTGAGGCTGGCTCCGGGCTCGACGTCCGCTCGCAGCGAGTAGTGGCGGAGGTGGTAGGAGAGGTCGAAGGTCGGGTCCGACTCCCAGCGCGGGAGCGTCAGGTCGAAGGGGGCGTCGACGATCCGCTGTCGAAGACGCGGCACGGCGTTCGCCGCGTGCAAGGCCGCCTCCCTCAGACGCACCGGATCCGGACGTCGATCGAGGAGCATCAGCAGGGCCATGGTGGTCCGCTGTCGCGGCTGATCGCCGTACCACCAGTTGAGATCGGAAGGCGTCAGCGCCTCGCGATTCACATTCGGCACCTCACACACCAGTTACCCACACTGCGGCCGCCTCAGCCCGAGGATGACCTCGTAGCCGGGTGGCAGCACGATCGTCTGCACCTCGCAGAACGCATCGATCCCCTCCGGTCCGCACTCGCGGCCGATGCCGGAGGCTTTGAAGCCGCCGAACGGATTCCGCAGGTCCATGGTGGCCACGCTGTTCACACCGTAGGTGCCCGTTCGCACTCCCTTGGCGATCTCCACGCCGCGCGCCGCGTCCCGGGTCCAGACGGAGCCGGAGAGCCCGTACTCGGAATCGTTGGCGATGCGCACCGCCTCCTCGTCACCCTCGTACGGGATGATGCACAGGACCGGACCGAAGATCTCCTCCTGCGCGATGCGCATGCGATTGTCCACGTCGGCGAACACCGTCGGGTCGACGAACCAGCCGCGATCCCGCGCGGGCTTGCCGGCGCCCAGGGCCACGCGCGCTCCCTCCTGCACGCCCAGCTGGATGTAGCCATCGACCCGTTCCTTCTGACGCCTCGCGACCAGGGGACCGATGGCGACTTCCGGATCCATCGGGTCGCCCACCTTCATGCCCTGCACGGCGGATGCGACGGCATCCACGACCTCGTCGTACCGAGCGCGCGGCGCGAGGATGCGCGTCTGGCTCAGGCAGGCCTGCCCGTTGTTGATGATCGCGTTCGACATGATGTGGGGCAGCGCGGTTTCGAGGTCTACGTCGTCGAGGACGACCGCCGCCGACTTCCCGCCCAGCTCCAGGGTGCAGCGCTTGAGCTGTTCGCCACAGATCGCACCGATCTTGCGCCCCGCGGCGGTGCTGCCGGTGAACGAGACCTTGTCGACACCGGGATGGCGCACCAGGTACTCCCCCACCTCGCGTCCGGCGGGCACGATGTTGAGCACACCCGGCGGAAGCCCCACCTTCTCCGCCGCCTCTGCCAGCAGGTAGGCGTCGAGCGGCGTTTCCGGCGCCGGCTTCAGGACGATCGGTGCTCCCGCGGCCATGGCGGCTCCGAGCTTGAACGCCGCGATGAAGAGCGGGACGTTCCACGGGGTGATGCACGCGGCGACGCCGACCGGAACGCGACGCACCAGGCTCTCGCCGGTCAATCCCCGGCGCCGCTCCTCGAAGGGAAACTCCACAGCGAGCGAGGCGAACGCGTCGAAGAGGAACGTCGGCGCCAACGCCTGCCCGACCAGACCCCAGGTGACGGGACTCCCCATCTCCAGGGTGATGAGCCGGGCAAACTCCTGCGAGCGCCCCCGGATCTCCTGCGACAGCGCCGTGATCAGCGCGGCGCGCTCGCTCGGCGCCATGCGCGGCCACGGACCCTGCTCGAGCGCCCGACGCGCGGCGGCCACGGCGCGATCCATGTCCGGCTCGCTGGCCTCCGGCACGCGTCCGACCACCTCTTCCGTGAATGGCGAGACGACCTCGAGGACTCCGCTCTTCGCGGGCTCGACCCACTCGCCTCCGATGTAGAACCGATCCCTCGTGTGCACGACCGAAGTCCTCCTGTTTCGACGATCTCGCCTAGAGCTCGAGCTCGAAGCGCGCCAGCCCCCTCACGGTGGCCGTCAGCACGCGCCGCTCGCTGCCTTCGATCACCCGGTACCCCGGAAAGCGCCGCGCGAACTCCTCGAGCACGACCTGGAGCTCCAGCCGGGCCAGGAACTGACCCAGGCAGATGTGGCGTCCCGATCCGAAGAACACGTGTCTCCTGCGACGGCGGTCGGCGAGGAAGGCGTCGGGGTCGGGATACTCGCGCTCGTCGCGATTGGCGGACCCGAGCAGCAGGTACACCCAGCTGCCCTGGGGGATCTTGACGCCGTGCAGCTCCACGTCGCGCGTGGTCACGCGGGCGACGTAGTGCGACGGCGTGTCGTAGCGCAGCGCCTCGTCGACCGCGGGCTTGATCAGGCCGGGATCGGCGAAGATGCGATCCCGCTCTGCGGCGTGCTCCGCCAGCGCGCAGAGCGCGTTCCCGATCAGCTTGACGGTGGTCTCCGACCCCGCCGCCGCCATGAGGTTGCAGAACATCAGCACGTCGTTGTCCGACATTTCCAGCAGGCTGCCGTCGCTGGTGGTCGGATCGCCGTGGCAGATCAGGCTGATCATGTCCTCTCCGGGCTTGCGCCGGCGCTCCTCGATCAGCCCCTGGATGTAGTCGGAGATCTTGCGGGACGCCGCCACCGCGGCCCTCGGAACCTCGACCTGGCCCTCCTCGCGGGCCAGGAAAGTGTCCCACCACTCGCGCAGCTGCGCGCGGTCCTTCGTGGGAACGGCGAGGAGCAGCCCGATGACGTCCGAGGGGATCGGATTCGCGATCTGAGCCGCCGCGTCGACGATGGTTCCGGGGCGGAGCGGATCGAGATGCTCGCAGACGATCGCGCGGACGGCCGGCTCCAGCGCGGCGATGCGGCCGGGCGTGAAGTGGCGGCTCAGGATGCTCCGGACCTGTTCGTGGCGAGGAGGGTCCATCGACACGATCGAGTACTTGCGACCGTCCTCGTCGGGGTTCTCGATGGCCGGCCCGAAGCGCGAGCAGTAGGTCTCGTGATCGCGAAGCGCATTCCAGACGTCGTCGAAGCGGGAGACCACCCACATACCGACGTCCTTGCAGTAGTACACGGGGGCGTGGTCGCGGAGCTTCCGATAGACCGGGTAGGGGTCCTCGAAGATCTCGCGGGACAGGGGGTGGTAGTAGACGTCCACCCTCAGGCCTCGTCCGAGAAGACGCCGGGGGTGGCACCGTAGTCGACCGGGGAGAGCTCGTTCAGCCCGCCGTCGGCGTGGACGATGGTGCCGGTCATGAAACGCGACGCGTCGCTCGCCAGGAACACGATGACCGGCGCGATCTCCTCCCTGGGGTCGGCGCCGCGTCCCATCGGGCAGCTCGCGGCGGTCCTCGTGTAGTTGTCGTGGGGCGTGTCGATCATGCGCCTCTGTGCCTCGGTCAGGGCGAAGGGGCAGAGGACGTTGACGCGGATCCCGTGGCAGGCCCACTCGTTCGCGGCCACCTTGGAGAGAGCCGTGATACCCCCCTTCGCCGCCGAGTAGGGCGCCGTGTACTTCATGCCCGTGAGGGCAGAGCCCGACGTGAAGTTGACGATGGACCCTCCGCGTTCCTTCATGTGGGGGAGGCACGCGGTCATGAAGCGGAGGGTCGCCAGCGGGCCGGTCGCGTGGCAGAGCTCCCAGTCCTTCAGCGAGGTCCGCTCGAGCGCCTTCACGGGGGCGAAGTACTGCGCCGCGTTCACGAGCACGTCGATGCGGCCGAAGGCCTCGAGGGTGTCCGCGACGCTGCGCTCGATGTCCTCCGGCTTGGCCACGTTGCAGCGGCTGAAGTGCGCCCGGCGGCCCTGTCCCTCGATGGCCTTGGCGGCTTCCTCTCCGGCCTTGGGGTTGATCTCCACGATCGAGACGGACGCGCCTTCGCCCGCGAGGGCGAAGGCAGCGGCGCGCCCGATTCCCTGGCCACCGCCGGTGACGAGTGCCGTGCGTCCTTCGAGAACTCCCATGCCGGATCCTCCGTGCGTCCTGCCTAGTCCGTCTCTTCGTCCCGCAGCTTCAGGGGGATGTCGCGTTTGGTGAGCTGCCAGCGCGGCGCGCGCCTCTCGCGGTGCGCGTCGATGCCCTCGCGGCAGTCCTTGCCGGCCCCCAGCTCCTGGAACACCTCCCGCTCGAGCCGGCGCGCGGCACCGGCGTCGCCCTCGCGGAGCGCGGCGTGGAGCAGGCGCTTGGTGGCCGCCACCGCCACGGGTGCCGCGTTCTCCGCGATCTCCCGGGCGATCGACCGCGCCTCGGTCAGGACGGCGTCGCGGGGCACGGCCCGCAGCGCCAGGCCCATACGGGCGGCCTCGCGGCCGTCGAACTTGCGCCCCGTGAGCAGCAGCAGGGACGCATGCTGGGCGCCGACCAGCCGTGGCAGGATCCAGTGGGCGTTGCGCTCCGCGACGAGGCCCCGGCGCACGAAGGGGAGCGCGAGGGTCGCGTCCTCGGCGACGATCACGAGGTCGCACTGCAGGGCGAGGGTCAGGCCGCCGCCGGCCGCCGTGCCGCCCACGGCGGCGATGACCGGCGTCAGCAGGCGCTGGGGGTCGAGGTCGGTGATCGGAGCTCCCGGATCGCTCGAGCGCGTCTGGAACTCCTCGAAGGCCTCCTTGCTGAAGACGGCCGTTCCGCCCCCCAGGTCCGCACCCGCGCAGAAGTCCCTGCCGGCACCGGTCAACACGATCGCGCGCACGTCGTCGCGCGCGTCGAGGGCGCGGAACGCCCGGGCGAGCTCGGAGAACATCACCGGCTCGAGCGCGTTGCGGCGCTCCGGGCGGTTCAGGGTGACGGTGGCGACCCCCGCTTCGGTCTCGACGAGCAAGGTCTCGAAGGGCGTGGCGTCCGGCAACGCGGCCTACCTTCTCGGCATCCCCAGCACCCGCTGGGCCACGATGTTGCGCTGGATCTGGGACGTGCCGCCGAAGATCGACTGGGACAGCGACCAGAAGTAGTCGTCGAGTCGCGGCGTCCGCTGGGCCAGCACTTCCGATCCCAGCAGGTCCAGCATGGCGCGGTGGACGGCGCGGTCGGCACGCGTGAGGAGGAGCTTGTCGATCGAGCCGAGGGCCCCGGGAGCCTCGCCCCCCATGCGTCGCGAGAGCGTGCGCTGCGCCTGGATCTCGACGGCGCGAAGTGCCACCTCGGCCCGGGCGACGGCGATGCGCTCCGGCGCGTCCCCGGCGAGGTCGTCATTCCGGACGCGTGCCTCGAGGCGCTGGATCGTGTGGCGCATGCGTGCGATCCAGCCGTTGTCGGCGGGTCCCCGCTCGAATCCGAGCAGGAAGGTCGCGATCTCCCAGCCCTGTCCGGGAGCCCCGAGTACGGCGTCCGCACCGACGTCCACCTGGTCGAAGAACACCTGGGCGAACTCGTTGGATCCGTACGCGGTGACGATGGTCCGTACCTCGATGCCCGGAAGGTCCATCGGCACGAGCAGGACGGAGATTCCCTGGTGCTTCGGGAGCTCCGGCTCGGAGCGCGCCAGCAGGAAGCACATCTGGGAGTAGCGCGCATCCGAGGTCCAGATCTTCTGGCCGCTGATCCGGTAGCGATCGTTGCCGTCCGGCGCCCGGTAGCGCTCGGCCCGCGTGGACAGGGCGGCCAGATCCGACCCCGCCCCCGGCTCGCTGAAGCCCTGGCACCAGCGCCGGGTGTGCTCGAGCAGGCTCCGCAGGTGGGTGGCCTTCTGCTCCTCGGTGCCGTAGCGCGCCAACGCCTGGGCGAGGTGACCCTGGCCGAGAGGGAAGGGCGAGCCCGAACGACCCAGCTCGTCGTTGAAGATCGCCTCGAACGACTCGGGAAGGCCCTGCCCGCCGTATTCCCTGGGCAGGGAGAGCCAGTCGTAGCCCGCCTCCGCGAGCTTCCGGTGCCAGGCGCGCTCGAAGGCCTCGCGCTCGTCCGAGTTCTGGGGCACCTCGCCGGGGGCGTTCTCGGCGAGCCAGCTACGGAACCTCGCCCGGAATCGGGCTTCCTCGGGGCTGTCGTTGAAGTCCATGAGGCGCGCTCCCAGGCGCTCCGGGCGGTGGCCGAGAGAAGAGCACGAGTATACAAGAACTGGTTTTTTGTCGCACCGCTGTGGTAGCTTCGCCCGGATGAAGTCCTCGGCAAGCTCGCCCGGCCGAGCGCGGCCACCAGCGTGCGCGGAGCCGCAGCCATCGTCGGCGTCGCCGACGCCGTGGCTCCCAGCGGCGAGCTCGGCGGGAGCGTTCGCGGCTGGGAAGTGGCCATGGTGCGCGAGGCGCTGGCGGACGCCGGGCTCGCGTTGTCGGACGTCGAGGGGATCTGCTCCTGCACGGGCGGGGCGCTGATGCATTCCGTCGAGCTGGCCGAGTACCTGGGAATCCAGCCGCGTTGGACCGATTCGACGAACACGGGCGGATCCGCCTTCGAGGTCCACGTGGAGCACGCCGCAGCGGCGATCCACGCCGGCCTCTGCGAGGTGGTCCTGGTGGTGTACGCGGGGCTTCCGCGCTCGAGCCGCGGAGGGATCGGAGCGCTGGTGACCGGACCCCGGGCGGAATGGGAGCTGCCCTACGGCATCCTGCTCCCAACGGGCGCCTACGCGCTGGCGGCGAGCCGTCACATGGCGCAGTACGGGACCCGGGCCGAGCACCTGGCGCAGATCGCGGTCAGCACCCGGGAGTGGGCGGTGCGCAATCCCCGAGCGCGCCTCCAGACGCCCCTCTCCCTGGACGAGGCCATGGCGTCGCCCGTGATCGCGTCGCCCCTGCGCAAGGTCGACTGCTGTCTGGTCACCGACGGAGCCGGAGCGATCGTGCTGGCGAGCGCCGAGCGGGCGCGCGACCTGCGCAGGCCGCCGGTGTACGTGCTCGGTGCCGGCACGAGCCACAGCCACTCCTCCATCCTGCAGATGCCGGACCTGACCGAGACCTGCGGGGTGGAGTCGGGACGGCGGGCCTTCGCGATGGCGGGCATCCGGCCGTCGGACGTCGACGTGGCAGAGCTCTACGACTCGTTCACGATCACGGTGCTCCTCGCGCTCGAAGACCTGGGCTTCTGCAAGAAGGGGGAGGGCGGTGAGTTCGTGGCGTCCGGAGCGCTCGGCCCCGGCGGAGCCCTGCCCGCGCAGACGAGCGGCGGGGGCCTCTGCTACACGCACCCGGGCATGTTCGGGATCTTCCTGCTGGTCGAGGCGGTGCGTCAGCTGCGGGGCGAGTGCGGGACGCGCCAGGTCGAGCGCCCGCGGGTCGCCGTGGCCCACGGCTGCGGCGGCGTGCTCTCGGCAACCTCGACGGTCGTGCTCGGTACGGGAGACACGCTGTGAGCGAGCGCTTCGAGCCGCCGGTAACGGACGTCTCGGCTCCGTTCTGGGAGGCGACACAAGGGAGACGCCTCACCGTCCAGCGCTGCGCGAACTGCGAGCGCTGGATCTGGTATCCGCGCTCGGCCTGCACCGGCTGCCTCGGGGAGGATCTCCTCTGGACCGAGGTCTCGGGCCAGGGCTCCGTCTACGCCGTCAGCGTGCATCCGCGGCCGAGAGTCGCGGAAATGAAGGATCGGGTCCCCTATGCGGTAGCGCTGGTGCAGCTGGACGAAGGGGTGCGCATGTTGACGAACGTCGTCCGCTGTGACCCGGAGTCGGTGCAGGTCGGCCAGCGCGTGTCCGTGGCCTGGGAGGCGCTCTCCGACGGCCGCCACCTTCCGGTCTTCGTGCCCTCGGAATGAGTCGCTACCACGGGGAGATCCGCCAGAACGGCTTCGTGGTCCGGGACATCCAGGCGGCCATGCGGCACTGGGCGGAGAAACTGGGCATCGGCCCGTTCCTCTACCGCGAGGAGGCTTCATTCGCCGGCTTCAGCTATCGGGGCTCCCCTTCGCAGGCCCGGGCCAGTCTGGCCTTTGCGCACGCAGGGTCTCTCCAGATCGAGCTGATCCAGCCCCTCGACGACGAGCCGTCCATGTACCGCGACTTCCTGGCCGCCGGCCGTGAGGGCCTCCATCACCTCGGCTACCTGGTCGACGGCTACGAAGCGGTGGTCCAGTGCTGTCTCGACCGCGGCTGGTTGATCGGGCAGAGCGGCAGCATCGACGGCGTGCGCTTCACCTACTTCGACACCGAGTCCCATCCCGGGACCGTCGTCGAGGTGATCGAGGGAACCGACCTGGCGCGGGGCTTCTACGCGATGCTCGAGGAGCGCTGCCGGAGCTGGGACGGGACCACCCCGATCCGGCGCAGCTGAAGCCCGACATGGGAGCCCACATGAACTGGAACTTCGGGGACCTGCTCGACGGCTGTGCCGCCGTCCTCCCCGAGGACGCCCCGGCGGTGATCCAGGGAGGCCGCGGCCGCAGCTGGGTGGACTTCGCCCGGCGAACCAACAACCTGGCCGCAGGGCTTGGCGACCTGGGCGCGCAACCGGACGACAGGCTGGCGATCTACCTGCGAAACTGCCCCGAGTACGTCGAGGCCGTCGCGGCGTGCTTCAAGGCCCGTCTCGTGCACGTGAACGTCAACTTCCGCTACCTGGACGAGGAGCTCCACTACATCCTCGACAACTCGGACGCGAAGTTCGTGGTCTTCGGGGCCGAGTTCACCGAGCGCGTCGCCCAGCTTCGGGACCGGCTGCCGGGCGTCCACTGGATCCAGGTGGGCAGCGACACCCCCGACTTCGCCATCGACTTCGAGAAGCTGGCCGGGACGGGGGACGGAGCGCCGCTGGGCATCGAGCGCTCCGAGGACGACCTGCTCTTCGTCTACACGGGCGGCACGACGGGCATGCCCAAGGCGGTGATGTGGCGACAGGGGGACCTCTGGATGGCCCTCGGTGGGGGCACCAACGTGCCGGCCAACCGCCGCGTCAGGCCGCCGACCCCGGCGCAACACCTCGAGAACGTCCGCCGCCACGGGCCGGGTCCGCGGCAGATCACCGCGTGTCCGCTGATGCACGGGACGGGGCTCTTCACCACGATCGGGAACCTCGTCGGGGGCGGCTGCGCGGTGCTGTTGGAGAAGCCGAACTTCGACGCGGAGGAGCTCTGTCATCCCTCAAGATCCTGATCTCCTCGGGCGTGATGTGGAGCAGGGACGTCAAGCGTGGGCTCCTCGACCACCACCCCGCGATGTCACTCGCCGACATGTTCGGTTCCTCCGAGGCCATCGGGTTCGGGACCTCGATCACGACCGGCGAGGGCGAGAGCCGAACCGCCCGCTTCCAGATCGGCGAGAGCTGCAAGGTATTCACCGAGGACCATCGCCAGGTCGAGCCGGGCAGCGGCGAGCGGGGCTTCATCGCCCGCTCGGGACCGATCCCGCTCGGCTACTACAAGGATGAGGAGAAGACCGCTCGCACCTTCCCCACGATCGACGGGATCCGCTACTCGATCCCCGGGGACTGGTGCACCGTGGAGGCCGACGGCACGCTGAATCTGCTCGGACGGGGCAGCGCCTGCATCAATACCGCGGGCGAGAAGGTCTACCCGGAAGAGGTCGAGGAGGTCCTCAAGACGCACCCGAGCATCGAGGACGCCCTGGTCTTCGGGATCGCTGACGAGAGATGGGGGCAGGCGGTGACGGCGGTCGTCAGCCTCTCTCCCGGCCAGGAGTTCGACGAGGCGGCGCTGCGAGGCTTCTTGCGCGAGTGCCTGGCCGGCTACAAGACGCCGAAGCGGATCCATGCGGTGGAGAAGATGTTCCGTGCTCCCAATGGGAAGGCGGACTACCAGCGGGCGGTTGCCTGGGTGGAGGATCTCCGATCGTGTCGATCCACCGGCTGACGCACATCGGGATCTGCGTGGCGGAGTTGCCCCGATCCGTGGCCTTCTACCGGGATGCGCTGGGGTTCCGCGAGGTGGGCCGCTACTCCGCCGGTGACGAGGCCACCGAGACGATCCTGGAGGTGGAGGACGCCGAGGTCGAGCTGGTGTACCTCGAGCGCGACGGCGTGCGCCTCGAGCTGCTGTACTACCCGGCGCCGGGCCACGTGGGCAGCGGGGAGCGCCGCCCCATGAACGCCCTGGGGCTCACCCACCTGAGCTTCGCCGTGGAAGACCTCGACCGCGTCGCTGGCGCGATCGAGAAATCAGGGGGCCGCGTGCTCGAGGAGACGCGTGCAATGTTCAAGAGTGGGAATCGCGGCCTCTTCGCGCTCGACCCCGATGGAACGCGCATCGAGCTCATCGAGCGGCAGCGCGATCCCGGCGCCGTGCCGGGCAGCTGAGCGACGCGACGACTTCGCAAATCCACGCCTGCATGGAGGCTCCACGACATGACGACGGACGGCAGCGGCTTCGAGACCATCCTCTACCAGGTCGAGGGCGAGCACACCGCGGTCATCACCATGAACCGGCCGGAGCGGCTCAACGCGTCCACCGACCAGATGCGCACGGAGCTCGGCCAGGCATGGAAGATCGTGAGGGAGGATCCCGCGATCCGGGTCGCGATCATCACCGGGGCGGGTGACCGGGCCTTCTCGGCGGGCCAGGACGTCAAGGCCACCGCGGCCCAGGGCAAGACCCGCAACAAGGTGCCGGGCTCGCGTGCCCACCACGACGTCTTCAAGCCCGTGATCTGCGCCGTCAACGGACTGGTCACCGGCGGCGGCCTCCATCACGTGGCCGAGAGCGACCTGGTGATCTGCTCCGAGAACGCCCGCTTCCTCGATACCCACTGCGCAGTCGGGAACGTCTTCGCGCTGGAGGCGATCGGCCTCTCTCGCAAGATGCCGCTGGCCATGGTGATGCAGCTCGGCCTCCTGACGCGTCAGGGAGAGATCAGCCCGGAGCGCGCCCACCAGGTCGGCCTCGTGAACGAGGTGGTGCCGCCCGAGAAGCTGATGCCCCGCGCGCTCGAGATGGCGGCCCACATCGCGACGCTCTCTCCCGCCACGGTGCAGGCCTCGCTCAGGGCGATCTGGGGGAGCCTCGACGTCGGTCTGAAGCCCGCACTGGACATCGGCTGGCGCCACATCCTCCATCACCAGCAGAACCATCCCGACTACCTGGAGGGGATGAAGGCCTTCGCCGAGAAGCGCGCGCCCAACTGGACGGTCGACTAGCGCAGGATGCGGGCTTCCGACTCCGTCAACCTGGTGATCGGAGCCGCCTCCGGCATGGGCGCGGCCGTGGCGAAGCTCCTTGCTCCGCGCGGTCCGCTGCTGCTGGCCGACAAGAACGGGGATGCGCTGGCTGCGACCGCGCGCGAGCTGAACGGGGACGTGTCGACGGCGACCTGCGACGTCACGTCGCAAGCAGACGTCGAGAAGCTTCGCGACGCGGCCGGGCGCGTCGGAGCACTGGTCGTGACCGCGGGGCTCTCCCCTTCGATGGCTCCGGGACGCCTCATCCACGAGGTGAACCTGCGAGGGCTCGAGCGCGTCGTGCGCGCCTTCGAGTCCTCCGTCGGGGAAGCCTCGGCGGCGGTTCTATTCTCCTCGATGGCCGGTCACATCTCGCCCCGCAATCCAGAGCTCGACGCCGTGCTCGACGAACCCCTCTCGGACGGGTACTTCGATGGTCTCGCTGGCCAAGGCTTCGACCCCGAGGTTCCGGCGCTCGCCTACATGCTCTCGAAGCGCGGCGTGCAGCGGCTCGTGCGACGCCACGCGCGAGCTTGGGGTGCGAGGGGCGCGCGACTGCTCTCGCTGTCGCCGGGCATCATCGACACCGGCATGGGGCGGCTCGAGAACGAGAACCAACCCGCGATGGCGCAGATGGTCGATACGAGCGTCCTCGCGCGCATGGGCGGAGCCGAGGAGGTCGCGCGGGTCGCGGCCTTCCTCGTCTCCGACGCAGCCTCGTTCATGACCGGCGTCGACGTCCGGGTGGACGGTGGAGCCACGGTCGACCTGGACCGTTGAAGGACGAGCGTGATCCCATCAGCGGCACGCGCTGATCACCTCATCTCCGTAGCGGGCCAGCGCCTCTACGGCCCGATCCAGCGAGTCGCCGGGCACGGCGACCGAGCTCCAGGTCACGCCCATTCCCTCCATCACCTCGAGCCGCTCGAGATCGGCCTCGGCGCGGAATCTCCGGTCGTGTGGCCCGGGCAGGCCCGGCGTGAACGTGACGTCGATGGTCGCCGCGTCTCGACCGACCGCCTCCGCGCGGCGCCGCAGGTCGTCGATCATCGGCGCGAGATCGTCGAGCGTCTCGAGCGGGGGCGTGCGTGTCGTTCGGGCCAGCGCAGCCGGCGCGGGGAAGGGATTCCAGCCGTCGGCGTGGGCGGCCACGCGGCGTCGCGTGAGCGCGCTGTTGCCGCCGATCCAGATCGGCAGGTGGGCGGGCTTCGGCGCAGCCGTGACGCCGGAGGCGACGAAGCCGCCGCCCTCATACGAGAACTCGTCCTTCGACCACACGCCCCGGAGCACCTCGAGGGCCTCGTCGAAGAGCTCGTTCCTGCGCTCGAAGTCGACACCGAGCGCACGGTACTCGCTGCGCAGGTATCCGGTGGCGACTGACAGTACGAAGCGGCCGCCGCTGAGCGCGTCGATGGTGGCCGCCGCCTTCGCGACGATGAACGGATTGCGGTAGGGGAGGACGACGATGTTGGGGATGAGCCGGATGCGCTCGGTCACACCGGCGACGAAGGAGAGCGCGGTGAACGGATCGAGCGCGTCGTGTCCGCCGGCGCTGAGCCACTTCTGCGGGGGTGCCGGGTGATCGGTGAAGGCGATGCCGTCGAGGCCGGCGGCCTCGGCCGCGCGCGCGAAGCGCACGAGGCCCTCACCCGCTGCGAACTCGGGGTTCATCGGGTGGCTGAGGATCGGGTAGGTGACCCAGAACTTCATCGACCCCTCGGCTCGCGGGCGTCTCAGGCTCGCGGCAGGTTCGCGCCGGTCCGGGCGATGATGTCGCGCTGGATCTCGCTGGTCCCCGCGCCGAGCTTGTGGAGCAGCTGCTTCATCACGCCGAGGCTGAACTGGCCGCGGGCGGGGCAGTGGACGTCGCCGGGCATGACGTTGCCGTAGTCGCCCAGGATGCGGGAGCCCACGTCGACCAGCTGCGCGGCGAACTCCGAGTGGTAGAGCTTCGAGATCGATGGCATCGCGGGAGGGACCTCTCCCGCCTCCTGCATCGCGGCGAGCCGGTAGCAGATCGCGCGGCCCACCTCGACGCCCTCGATCATGCGGCCGAGGTCCTGGCGAGCGACGGGGTCGGCCAAGGGGTCGCGCTCGCCCCCCTCGAGGCCCTTGCAATAGGCGATGAGGTCGTCGAGGATGCGGCGCTCGCGGGCCGCGCGGGCGATGTTCGAGCGTTCGAAGGTGAGCAGCGACTTTCCGACCCGCCAGCCGTCCCCTTCGGCGCCGACACGGTTGTCCACCGGAACACGCACGTCGGTGAAGAACTCCTCGGCGAAGGTCACGGTCCCCGTCATGGAGGGGATGGGTCGCACCTCGATGCCGGGGGTCCTCATGTCGACGAGCAGGAAGCTGATGCCGTCCTGCCGGCGCTTCTCCTTGGAGGTGCGCGCGAGCAGGAACATCCAGTCCGCCCGCATCCCGCAGCTGGTCCAGGTCTTCTGGCCGTTCAGCACGTAGTGGTCGCCGTCCCGCTCGGCTCGCATCTGGAGCGCGGCCAGGTCCGATCCGGCGTTCGGCTCCGAGTAGCCCTGCGCCCAGATGACGTTCGCGCTGGCGATCCCCGGCAGGTGGTGCGCCTTCTGCTCCTCGCTGCCCTCCTTCATGAGGACCGGGCCCAGCATGTGGACGCCATTCGGGTTGATCAGCGGTGCGCGGCGGTACGCGAGCTCCTCGCGGACGATCACCTGCTCCAGGATCCCGAGGCCTCGGCCGCCGTAGCGGGCGGGCCAGTGCGGGACCAGCCAGCCCGCCGCCCCGAGCCGCCGGTTGAACTCGTGGACCCAGGCGTACTCCTCGTCCGGTGCCCACTCGGCGGACTCGGCTCCCTCCTCGTGTTCCGCGGGCAGCTCGGCGTCGAGGAACGCACGCAGCTCGTCGCGCAGTGCCAGCTGGGCCGGGTTGAGGCGGAGTCTCACGGGGTCTCCCTCCTGGGATGAGGGTAGGGCGGGTCAGCGGGCGGCGCGCTTCGCCTCCAGCTCGCCCACCGCCGGGACCACCTCCTTGGCGAAGAGCTCCATGGAGTGTCGCACGTGCTTCGGGTCCATGGCGCCGCCGCGGCTCATGCGGAGCATCAGGTTGCTCCAACCCATGCCGACCACGCGCTCCATCTTCTGGATGACCGTCTTCGGGTCGCCGATCAGCGTCAGGTCGAGGTTGAGGATGGCCTCGTAGGCCTGCTTGTCATGAGCGTCGAACCAGTCGCGGTAGGTGACGTAGTCCTTGGGGACCTCTCCTCCGCGCTCGAAGGGCGCCGAGTACTGCCTGTGCGCCTCGAGGGAGGCCTCGGTGCTCTCCCGCGGATAGTCACGCGCGAACGCGAGGTTCTCGTGGACGAAGGCGTTGAGCAGCCCCCACACCTGCTCGGTGCCCGTGGCGCTCCCGCGCTTCTCGTGCGACTGGATGAAGAGCTCGAGCCCCTTTGCCAGCTCCGGGTCGACCTGGTAGGGGTTCCCGATCAGCGCGCGGTAGCCCTGCTCGGCGATCCACTCGAAGCTGGACGGCGTCTTCATCACGGTGCAATACACCGGGACCTCCGACTGGATCGGTCGGGGATGCAGGTGGACGTCCTCGAGCTTCCAGAACTCGCCGTCGTAGCTGAAGCTCTCCTGGGTGAGCAGTCCGTGGATGATGGTGACCGCCTCGCGGAAGCGGGCCGTGCTCTCATCCATCGACACGCCGAAACCGCGGAACTCGTGGGCCTGGTAGCCGCGCCCGAAGCCCGCGTCGAAGCGCCCGCGGCTGATCACGTCGACCATGGCGATCTGCTCGGCCAGGTTGATCGGGTGATGGAAGGCGGGGACGATGCAGGCCGTGCCGATGCGGATGCGCTCGGTCTGGGCGGCGATGGCGGCCGCAGCGACGGGCAGGCTCGCGAGCATCCCGTAGGGAGAGAAGTGGTGCTCGGCCAGCCAGACCGAGTCATAGCCGAGCTCGTCGGCCCAGCGCGCCTCGGTGAGCAGGTGGTCGAAGATCTCGCGATCCGTGGCGCCCGGCGGCTTGTCGCCGAGCAGGAAGATTCCGAACTTCATGATGGGCTCCCTGGCCTGGCGAGTGGCCGGAAGCCAGATATTGCATCAACTGCAAACGTGCTGTCAATGCAAAAGACCGGCAATCTCCCAGCACCTCTCGCCAAGAGGGGGTCAAGACGAAAGGCCTTTTCGCCGATCCCGGGGCCTGGGAGCACGCGAGGGGGGAACCGATGGAGCTGTTTCTCGCCGCGTCGTTCCTGGGCTTCGTCTCCATGAGTCTCTTCGTGGGCGTGCGCTTGATGCTGGTATGGCGCCGCACCCGGCAGCTCCCCGAACTCCTGCTGGGACTCAGCAGCCTCCTGCTCGGCGGCATCACCTACCCGGTGGGCGCCGCCGTCGCCAGCGGACAGATCGAGGTGTCCGCGTTCTGGAGGATCTGGCTATCCAATGGCGCAAACCTGGCCGGCCATCTCGGCTACGCGCTGGTCCTCTTGTTCACCATCAAGGTGTTTCGACCCGATGACGTCTGGGCCAGCAGGGCGCAGTGGCTCATCTGGGCGGTTCAGTCGTTCGCCCTCTGCGCCTTCGGACTGGCGCTGGTTCGGACGGGTGGTCATTACGAAGAGACGGCCGCCTGGGTTTCGTGCGTCAACCTGATCGGACCGATCCTGATCTTCGGTTGGACATGCTTCGAATCGCTCGGAGCCTACCGGATGGCTCGTCGACGCGTCGCCCTCGGCCTGTCCGATGCGGTGATCGCGAACCGCAGGTTGATGTGGGCTGGATTCGCCGGCGCCATTGCGCTGGGTGCGTTGCAGAGCTTCGTCTGCGAGAGCCAGGACCTGCCCTACATGCACCTGGATTGGGCGCGGGGAACGATCGCGTTGCTGGGCCTGGCCGAAGCTGTCTTCCTCTTGCTGGCCTTCTTCCCGCCGGCGGCCTATCAGGGCTGGCCTCGCGAGGGTGCACAGGCTCACGCCTGAGCCGCCGGTCAGCTTCCCGCCTCCGGTAGTGGGCGCGGCCGGAAGCGGGGAAGCGTGACTTCGTCGCTGACGTCGTCGAAGACCACCTCGACCGGCATGCCGATGTGGATCGCCTCGTTCGGGCAGTCGACGACGTTCGAGTGGAAGAAGGGCCCTTCCTCCAGCTCGACCACCACAACGTTGTAGGGAACCCGATCTGCGAGATTGGCCCGATACGCCTGATGGATGATCGAGAACGTGTGAACCACGCCCCGCCCGCTCGCGCGCACCCACTCCATGGCCTCGCGCCCCGACTCTGGATCGCAGACGGCAGGCCAGTGGTAGCGGCCGGTGACGCCCGATCTCTGGAGGAGGAACTCGTGGCGCCGACAGGCCTCCCAGAACGGCCGGTCGAGGTCGTCCGGCGCGAACTCGAGCGGATTTCGCACCCTCGGACTCACAATCCCTTCCCCAGCAACGCGGTGGCGTGCGCCCAGGTGTTCTGCACGCCGCCGTTGCCTCCGTGTCCGCTCACCAGCGCAACCTCCGCGCCTGGTACCTGCGTCGCCCCGGCCTGGTATCGGAGCTGCAGGATGTCCTCCACCATGGCCGTGAACCCCGTGGCGTAGTAGCCCGAGAGCTGACCGCCGCCAGTGTTCGTCGGAATGAGACCATCTGGACCCGTCTCTCCGGCGGCGACGAAGGGCCCGCCTTCGCCCGGCTTGCAGAACCCGTACTCCTCGAGCTGCATGATCACGGAGATCGTGAAGGGATCGTAGAGCGCGGCGACGTCGAGCGGCGACGTCGACTGCGTCGAGCTCGATCCCTGCCTCGCCGAAGGCGCGCGCCTTGGCGGGCTCGATGTCGTCGTGGTGTCCGTAGACGCTCTTGTCGTACCAGTTGCGGATGTTGTGGCCGGTACCCGTGCCAAGCACCCGAACCGGCTCGGCGCGCAGATCGCGCGCTCTGTCGTGGTTGGTGACGATGATGCAGACCCCGCCGTCGGTGTCGCGGCAGCAGTCGAGCAGACGCAAGGGATCGCAGATCATGCGTGACCTCTGGTGGTCGTCGATCGTGATGGGGCGCTCGTAGCCAAGCGTCCCAGGTCGCTTCGCGGCATATGCTCGCTGGGTGACCGCGACGGTTCCCATCTGCTCCGAGGTCGTGCCGTAGAGGTGCATGTGGCGCTGGGCGTGGAGGGCGTGACTGGTGGCGGCTCCCAACATGCCGTAGAGCGCGGGATATCCGTAGCTGTAGCCGCCCAGCCCCTTGCCCGCTCCGCCTTCTGCTCGGAACGCGGAGGGCGCGAAGCCGTAGCAGAGGGCCACGTGGCGTGCCTGGCCGATCGCGAGCACGCCGCGCGCCGCGATCAGGGCCGCGATGGCCGTCGCCCCTCCTGACGCCAGGCTCCAGGAGAAGAGCGGGCCGAGCCCGAGGTAGCGCAGGTCCTCGAAGGCCACGCCACCGTGGCAGGCGATGTAGCCGTCGAGGTCGGCGCGTCGGAGCCCCGCATCCGAGAGCGCGAGATCGACCGCCTCCCGCCGCAGCTCGCGCTCGGGGATGCCGAGGTCGCGGCCCTGCCGCGTCACTCCGACGCCGACGATCGCCGTCTCCCGCCCGCTCAGTTCGGCCACATGACGACCTGCAGCTCCGTGTACTCCTCGAGACCGAAGCGCCCGTTCTCGCGGCCGATGCCCGAGTGCTTGAAGCCGCCCGATGGCTTTTGAAAGGTGTTGGTGGCCCCGTTGATCGAGATGCCTCCCGTCCGGATCCGCTTCGCCATCTCGATGGCGCGTCGCCGATCGTTGGACAGGATGCCTCCGAACAGGCCGTAGTCCGAGTCGTTCGCGATCCGGAGGGCGTCCTCCTCGTCGTCGAAGGGGATCACCGACACCACGGGTCCGAAGATCTCCTCGCGAGCGATCCGCATGTCGGGGCGGACGTTCCCGAAGATCGTTGGCTCGACGAACCAGCCGCGCTCGAGGTTCGCCGGGCGCCCGCCACCGGTTGCGAGGTCCGCCCCCTCTTCGCGGCCCGAGGCGATGTACTCTTCGATCTCGGCGCGCCGTTCCGGGCGGATGACCGGGCCGAGCATCACGCTCGGGTCGGCGGGGTCACCGACCTTCACCACCGCCTTCACGAACTCGACCATCTTCGCGACGAGCTCGTCGTGACGCGAGCGGCTGACCAGCACGCGGCTGTTCATCGCGCAGCCCTGGCCCGCGTGGAAGAACGCCGTCGAGGCGGCGCTTGGCACCGCCGGCCCGAGGTCGAAGTCGTCGAGGACGATCAGCGCCGACTTGCCGCCGAGCTCGAGGTGGACGCGCGTCAGGTTCCTGGCCGCGCTCTCCATGATCCGCTTGCCGGTGGCGTTGGAGCCGGTGAAGCTCACCTTGTCGATGCGAGGATCGGAGACGAGGCAGGGTCCGATCTCCGGCGACTCGCCGCAGACCACGTTCAGGACGCCCTCCGGGAGCCCCGCCTCCGCCGCGACCTCGGCGAGCAGCAGGTCGACGAGCGGCCCCCACGGCGACGGCTTCACGACCATGGTGCATCCGGCCCCGATGGCCGGCGCGACCTTCTGCGCCGTCACCCAGAGGGGGTAGTTCCACGTGGGGATGAGCGCGCAGACCCCGACCGGCTGGCGCACCAGCAGGCTGCTCACGAGGTTCGAGCCCGCGGGCGTCGCCTGCTCGACCAGCGGAAGCAGGGACTCGAACTCGTAGCCGCGGGCGAGGGCCGCGTAGGTCCGGAAGAGCTGGATCGGCTGGTCGAGCTGGGGGCCGTGGGTCACGAACTCGGCGCCGTGTGCGGCGACGAGCAGGTCCCGGAACTCGTCCTTGCGCCGCTCGATGCCGTCGGCCATCCGATCCAGGAGGTCGGCGCGCTCGGCGGCCGGGATGCGCGGCCAAGGGCCCTCGTCGAAGGCGCGCCTCGCCGCTCCGACCGCACGACCGACGTCGGCCACGGACGCATCCGGCGCGAGCGCGATCTCCTCCTCGGTCGCCGGGTTCGGCAGGGGATAGGTCCGGTCGCCTTCCGCGTGGATCCACTTGCCCTCCACGTACATCTGCCAGGTCTTCATCGCGGCTCCTGTGATCGAGGCGGCCGACGCTTCGCGCCGGCGCTACAGCACGCCATCCTTGCGCAGCGTGGCGATCTCGTCCCAGTCGAGGCCGATCTCGAGCAGCACCTCCTCGGTGTGCGCGCCGCACTCGGGCGCCGGCGCGAGCTCGGGGACACGGCCGTCGAACTGGCAGGGGTTCGAGACGAGCTCGTAGGCGTCGCCGCTTCCGCCTTCCACCCGCGTGAGGAAGCCGTTTGCCAGGGCTTGGGCATCGTCGCGGAGCTCGCGGACGCTCTGCTGCGGCTCCCACGCCGCGTCGAGCCCGGTCAGCTGGCTTCGCCACTCGGCAAGGGTGCGCGTGGCGAAGACGGCCGCGAGGTCACCGGCGCACTCGGCCGCGTTCTCGCGCCGCGCCTTCGCGTCGGCGTAGCGAGGGTCGTCGATCCACTCGGGATGGCCGAGATGCCGGCAGAAGTCGGCCCAGTGGCGGTCCGCCTGGAGCATGACGAGCGCGATGAAGCGCCGGTCGCCTGTCCGATAGGTGCCGGTCAGGGGGTTCGCCGCGGCCGCCCGCATCAGCGCGTGGGGATCGTAGTCGGGGTTGGCGCTGTAGACGACGTCGGACGACATCACCCACATGGCGGTCCCGAGCAACGAGACGTCCACGACCGACGGCTCGCCGTTCCGTTCGCGGCGGAAGAGGGCCGTCGCGATGCCGAACGCCAGGTTCATGGCGGTGGTGTGGTCGCCGAAGCCCGGGCGCTGGCCGACCGGGCGCTCAGCGTCCAGGGGCGTGAGCGAATGGGC
>JARRLD010000111.1:0-11092 GCA_037387345.1 Gemmatimonadota bacterium | reverse complement strand
CCACGGGGCGTCGACGCCCCAGGGCAGAGCCGAGCCCAGCGCCAGGACCACCGCACCCACCAGGAGTGGCTTGCGAGCGCGGCTCGGGCGTGGAGCTCCGTCGATACGCTCCGACGCCGCGAACGCCAGGAGCGCGGCACCGGTGACGCCCCCCACCACCAGCCCCGGCCTCAGCCCGAGCAGAGCCGGAAAGGTGAAGACGCCTCGCTCCGTGGAGTTGTGGAACGCCTCGAGGAGCGGGTGAAGCTCCATGAACGTCAGCACACCCAGGAACATCCCCACCATGACCAGCATGCCATCGATCCGGCCCGAGGAGGCGGACACGCAGCTGGTGCCCGGACAAAGACCTCCGAGCAGGAAGCCCACACCGAATACCCCGCCACCGACGAGTACGGGCGCCAGGAAGGTCGGCGGCGCATCGAGTAGCCGCGGCTCGAGCACCCCGAGCCGGGCGAGCCAGAACACCCCGACCATGGCGGTCACGACGCCCGTGAAGAGGACCTTGAATACGGTGAGGTCGGTCAGGTAGAACTGTCCCGCGAGCTTCCGGGCGTTGCCGAGGCCTCCACGCTCCAGAAACCACCCGAACGCGAGGCCGATGACCAGGGCGGCGACCACCGATCCGGCGGAGCCGAAGGCGCCGAAGACGTGGAGCGGTGCGTTCACGTCGAGCTCCCTCAGGTCCAGAGCCGACGGAAGAGCGGCGCCACGCCGTAGCCCGCCACGAACGCCGCCACGATGAACAGCCACGCGCCCACGCTCAGGAGCGCGCCCCCTGTGAGCGCCTGGCCACTGGTACACCCACGGGCCAGCGCGGCACCGAACCCCATGAGCATCCCTCCGACCAGCGCGGCCCCGGCACGACCGGCTCGTGACGCCCTGGGGCCGCGGTCGAGGGAGAGCCGGAACCGCCCCGCGAGGTAGGCTGACAGGGCACCGCCAACCAGAACACCCACGATCTCGAAGACGAGCCAGTTGCGGAGCGGGTGGCCTCCTCCCACGGCTGCGAAGCCACCGTAGATGGAGCTGGCGGCGGCGTGTCGGGGCGCGAGTCGGAAGGCCATCTCCGTTGCCGTCGCCCCGAATGCCCCCGAGGCACCCAGGCCCCGGCCCATCACGACGAATGCTGCCAGGAGCACGAGGCCGACGCCGACGCCGGCAACGTAGGGATCCACGTACGGATCCGGTCCCCTGCTGTCCTCGGTGCGCGCCCTCCCCTCTCCACCCATTCTTCCCTCCTCACCGACTACCTTGCGGAAAAAGGCATTCCGCCGCAAGGTATATCCTGCCGCGACCGGCGGCAACGTTCTGGTCTCACTGGTGGGCCGGTCAGGGCCGGCCGAGGAGGATGATGTGATGAAGGGAGGAAATGGCACCGTGGTGGCCGTCGGCCTGGTGGCGCTCGCGGTGCTCCAGGCGTGGCCCGTATCGGCCCAACACCCGGGCTCCGCGCTGGTGGTGCGCGCCGAGTGGCTGGCCGACCACCTCGACGATCCGGACGTGGTGGTCCTCCAGGTCGGCCCCGAGGAGATCTACACCCGGGAGCACGTGCCGGGAAGCCGGTTCGTGAGCCTCGACATGATTCGGGCCCCCATGCCCGACGACGGGGACCACGCGAACCATCTGGCGCTGGAGCTGCCGCCGGCCGAGACGCTGCGCTTGACGCTCCAGGATCTCGGAGTGTCCGACCAGTCCCTGGTCGTGGTCGTCCCCTCCGAGGCCTGGCTCACGCCCAGCGCCCGGGTGGTGTTCACGCTGGACTACATGGGACTGGGCGATCGAACGCGATTCCTGGACGGCGGCCTCGAGGCTTGGAAGGCCGCCGGCCATCCCGTGTCGGCAACCGTGCCGAGTGCGACGCCCGGGCACCTCACCACCGGCCCCGTGACCCGAGTCGTGAGCCACGAGTGGGTGGCGGAGCACGCGACGGAAGCGGGGTACGCGCTTCTCGACGCCCGTGCGCCGGCCTTCTTCGACGGCCTTCGGGACGACCGGGGCAAGATGGGTCACATCCCCGGCGCGGCGAGCCTGCCCTGGACCGAGCTCGTCATCGACGCCGAAAGCGAAGGGAAGCCTGTATTCCTCAGGCCTCCCGAGGAGATCCGAGACCTCTTCCATCGCGCGGGTGTGGAGGACGGCGATACGGTGGTGGCCTACTGCCACATAGGCCAGTACGGCACCATGGTGCTCCTCGCCGCACGGATGCTGGGCCACGAGGTTCGGCTGTACGACGGATCCATGAACGAATGGGCCATGCTGGATCTGCCGGTGGAAGGGAGGTAGCGGGGGCGGACTGACGAGACCGCGTGGGGGGGCGCGATCCGACAGAGGTCGCGCCGCCCTCGATCCCATGAAGGCGCTGAGGGGCGAGTAGCTGGGGACGTGCAAGATCCTGGTCCCCGATCGTCATCCATGTCAGAAGAACCCGCCGCGTCCCTGTGACCCGGCTGACGATTTCGAGCTGACATGGAGGCTATCATGCGCACGTTCCTGGCCCTTTCCACCGCTCTGGTGGCCCTGGTGGTTCCCTCGAGTGCCGATCCGTCCCTTCAGGCGACACCACAGGTCGGGCAGGACCCGCCCAGGGTCCGATCGACGGCCGCGGAGCGGGACGCCGTGGCCATCACGGTCTACAACCAGAACTTCGGCCTGGTGCGAGAGGTTCGGACCCTCGACCTGGCGCGTGGACGTCTGGCTCTCGAGTTCGGTGACGTAGCGGCGGGCATCCAGCCGGAGACGGTCCACATCCGTCCCCTGAGCGGCGGCTCCCTCCAGGTGCTGGAGCAGAACTACCAGTACGACCTGCTGAACCCGCAGAAGCTCCTGGAGAAGTACGTGGGCCGCACCGTCAAGGTCTACCGGACAAATCCCGTCACGGGGGTCGAAGAGACCGTCGACGCCGAGGTCATGTCGGTGAACGGCGGGCCCATCCTCCGTATCGGGGACGAGATCACCTTCAACTACCCGGGCCGCTTCGGCTTCCCCGAGCTGCCCGACAACCTCATCGCACAGCCGACGCTGCTCTGGCAGCTGGCCGCAGGCGGCGGCAGGCAGCAGGTGGAGGTGACCTACCTGACGAACAACCTGAACTGGAAGTCGGACTACGTGATGGTCCTCAACGAGAACGACGACGGGGCTGCGCTCACCGGCTGGGTGACCCTCACCAACCAGAGCGGTACCGCGTACCGGGGTGCGAGGCTCCAGCTCGTGGCCGGAGACGTCCAGCGCGTGACCGGCGCCGCGGTCACGGCCCGGCGTGCCATGATGGCCGACGCCATGGAGCAGGAGGCGTCCGGTTTCACGGAGCAGGGCTTCTTCGAATACCACCTCTACACACTCGGACGCCCCGCCGATCTGGTGAACAACGAGCAGAAGCAGGTCACCCTCCTCGAGGCCGACGACTTCGGCGTCGAGAAGCGCCTGATCTTCCACGGAGCCACCCACTACTACCGAGGTCAGTACGGTCAGGTCGCCTCGAATCAGAAGGTCGGCGTATTCCTGGACTTCGAGAACAGCGAGCGGAACGGGCTCGGCATGCCCCTGCCCAAGGGCACGGTGCGCGTGTACAAGCGGGACGGCTCCGGGGCCCAGCAGTTCATCGGAGAGGACCTGATCGACCACACCCCCAGGGACGAGACCCTGCGCATCAAGATGGGCGAGGCCTTCGACGTCGTCGGCGACCGACGCCAGATGGACTACACCGTGATCTCGTCGTGCGTCTCCGAGAGCACCTGGCGCATCGACCTGAGGAACCACAAGGACGAGGACGTGAACGTCCTCCTCGTGGAGCCCGTCGGCGGGGACTGGCAGATCCTGTCCTCGAGCCATCCCTTCGCCCAGGTCGACGCCTGGACGTTCACGCTCGAGCCGGAGGTTCCGGCCGACGGTGAGACCACGGTCGAATATCGGGTGCGCGTGCGCTGGTGCTGAGGAGTGGCCCTACGCCGGCACCAGCGCCAGGACCCGAAGGGGGCTCCCGCTTCCCTCCACGATCTTGAGCGGCGCGGCAAGGACCACCGCACCCTTCGGCGGAAGCCGGTCCAGGTTGCACAGGCTGGCGAGGCCGAACTTGCCAGCCCCGTGCATGAGGGTATGGCAGGGGAACGGAGGCTCGAAGCCGCCGGCCTGGCCCGCGTCCGTGCCCACGGTCTCGACGCCCACGCCCCGCACCTCGCGCTCGACGAGGAGCTCGACGGCGTCCGGACGGAATCCGGGCGAGTGGGGCCCGTCCTCCGACACATTGAGGAAGTCGGCCGGATCGGTGCGCTTGCTCCAGTCCGTCCGGAGCAGCAGCCACGACTCCCCTGTGATCCGCCCGTGTTCGGCCTCCCACGCCTCGATGCGCTCCGGGGTGAGGAGGAAGTCCGGATCCCCGGCCACCTCCGCCGAGACGTCCAGGACGCACGCCGGACCGACGAAGCGGCGCGCCGGGATGGTGTCGCATCGGTTCTCCTGCAGGTCCCTTCCCGTGATCCAGTGGACCGGCGCGTCGAAGTGCGTGCCGGTGTGCTCGCCCAGGCTCAGCGTGTTCCAATACCACGCCGGCCCCCTGTCGTCGTAGCGGCTGATGACCTTCATCGTGAGTCCCGGCGACGGGGCGAAGATGTCGGGAAGGCCGATGACCGGCGTTTCCGGTCCCAGGGGCTGGGTGAGGTCTACCACCCGGACGCTTCCGTCCGCGAGCGCGGCGACGAGATCGGCGAGTACGGTCACGGTCAGCTCCCTTTCTGTTCGATGTGGCGCCTGAATCGGAACGCGTTCTCCGGAAGGTGGAGGTCCATTCCATAGTGGTCGGGACCTGTGGCTTTCACGTGGGCCACGATGACGCTCAGCTCACGGCGGTCGAGAGCCTGGATGACGGCCTCGCCGAACTCCATGGGCGTGTGCGCCGAGGCCACGTGGCCGATGCCTGCCCCCCGGGCGATGGCGGCCAGGTCGGTGACGCCCGCAGTGGTATGGGAATCGAAGCCCCCGGTGGAGAGCAGGCTGCCGTTGTCGAAGACGATATGGATGAGGTTCGGCGGTCGATAGCGGGCCAGCGTGGCCAGCGTGCCCAGGTTCATGAGGAGCGATCCGTCACCATCCAGCACCACCACCCGTTCTTCGGGGAGATGCAGGGCCAATCCAAGCCCGATGGACGACGCGAGTCCCATGGCGTGCTGGAGGTAGAAGAAGCTCTCCCGATGGCCCAGGTCGTAGAGCTCCTGAGCACACGCCCCCATGATCGTCACGACGAGCTTGTCTTCGAGCTCGGGATAGATGACCTCGAGGCACTGGGCGCGCTCCACGATCAGTCCTCCATGAGGTCGCGGGTGAGGAGGAGGGCGACGGGAGACAGCGAGCTCTGCGAGAACGTGTACGCCTCCCGGATCTGCTTGGCCACCGCCGCCGGATCTCGTGCGTACTCGAAGGGAATCCCCAGCGCCCTGAGGACCTCCTCAGTGACGATGCCGCCGCGGGTGTGCCAGGGGTACGGCTCGCCCCAGTGGCCACGGAGCGCGATGAGCATGCACAGCGGTAGATGGTAGAGCTGCGCCAGCGACACGATGCCGTTGATCGCCGCGAGGAAGCCGTGGTTCTGCATGAGAAGCGCGTGGGGCACGCCGGCGAAGTAGGCACCGGCCGCGATCCCGATGGCCTCCTCCTCCTTCGCCACCTGGATGAGCCGCACGTCCGGGTCGTCTTCCGCTCGCTGGAGCAGGAGGCCGAGCCACGTCTCCGGCAGCGCCGAGATGGACCGAATCCCGGCCGCTTTGATCCCGTCGAAGACGCGTTTGGAGTTCTCGTACGAAACCGGCATGGGCTCTACGGACGGAGCGTCTACATGTAACCCGCACCTCCGGTGAGGGAAAGAGCCGTGCCCACCGCCCCGCAGTCCCGGACCTTACCGACGGGGGACGTTTCTCCCCGCGACGGACCTCACCGCCTCCGATTCCCTCGTTCCCTTGCCCGTTCTCCAATTACTATGTAGAGTACCAGACAGCTATGTAGACCTACACAGTGGGGTGGGGATGGGCACGACGCGAATCACGTATCAGGGAGCCTGCGTCCTGCAGGCGCTTTCCCGCGGTCTGAGCTACGGCTTCGACATCATGGAGCTCACGGGCCTCCCCAGCGGGAGCGTCTACCCCATCCTGCGGCGCTTCGAGGAGCACCGCCTCGTGGAGTCCGAGTGGGAGGACGCCGACGAGGCTCACGCCGACCGGCGCCCTCGCCGGCGCCACTACCGTCTGACCGCCGCGGGGCGGGCGGAGCTTGGCGCAGCAGCCGAGCGCCTGGCCCTCCATCGCAACCTCTTCCTGGACGGAGAGCGGGCCGGGGAGGCTACGTCGTGACCGGGGGACGTTCGTGGGCCCAGCGGGCCCTGGCGACGGTCCTCGACTGGATCGCTCGCGGGGTGCCCTCCGAGGGCAGGGGCCGCTGGCTGGAGGAGTGGCGATCCGAGACGTGGCACGCCTTCGACTCGGGGAACGCCGGTACCTGGGCGGCGGTGGCGTTCGCCTGGGGCGCACTCCGCGACGCGCACGACGTCCGACGCAGGGCACGGCGCGCCCGGGGGCCGGGCTTCGTGGACACGACCCGCCAGGATCTGCGTCTCGCCATGCGGAGCCTGCGCGCGAGGCCCGGCTACGCGGCCCTCGTCGTGGCCATCCTGGCGCTGGGCATCGGCGCCAACACCGCCGTATTCTCCCTCGCCCGGGAGGCCCTCGTCGCCGCCCTTCCCTACCCGGACGCCGAACAGCTGGTGCGCATCTGGGAGCGCCGCCCCGAGCAGGGCCGTGAGCGCAATCCCGCTTCCCTACCGGACTACGTCGACTGGCGTGAGCAGTCCTCGTCCTTCGAGGCGATGACCACCTACCGCGTGCGCACACGCAACTTCACGACCGACGACGCACCCCGACGCCTCCTGGGCGCCGAAGTCACGCGGGGCTTCTTCCGCGTATTCGGCGTCGAGCCGGCTCTGGGCCGGAGCTTCACGCCCGAGGAGTGGTCCGAGCTGGGCGAGCCCGCCCTCATTCTCAGCCACCGCCTGTGGCGGGAGGGCTACGGCGCAGACGCGGGGATCGTCGGCGGGAGCGTTTCCGTCGATCTGGCCCGCCACACCGTCGTGGGGGTGATGCCTCCCGAGTTCGACTATCCCTACGAGGCCGAGTTCTGGTTCCCCCGCACCGACGACCCGTCCACCGCCAGCCGGGGGAGCCACGGCTTCAATGTCCTGGGCAGGCTGGAGGCCGGCGTGGGGATCCGTCTCGCCCGTGAGGATCTCGACGCCATCGCCCGCCGTCTGGAAGCGGAGTACCCGGACACGAACCGCGGTCACTACACCGCGGTCTACGAGCTCCGGGACGAGATCCTGGGCGACACGGGGCCCGTGCTGCTCCTTCTGCTGGGCGCGGTGGGCGTCATCCTCCTCATCGTGTGCGTGAACGTGGCCAACATGGCGCTCGTGCGGTCCGCGGGCCGGACCGGCGCCCTGGCCATCCGCGCCACCATGGGAGCGAGTCGAGGGCGGTTGGTGCGGCAGCAGCTCACCGAGAGCCTGCTGCTGGCAGGGCTGGCCGGGGTTGCCTCGATCGTCATCGCGGGTTGGACCCACGCGGTGCTCCGCGGGCTCAGCGCGTCCTACGTGCCGTGGGCCTCCCCCATGACCTACGATGTTCGCGTGCTGCTCGTCGCCCTGTTCCTGGCCTCGCTCACCGGCGTGCTCTTCGGCCTGGCCCCTGCCCTCGCGGCCTCCAGGATCGATGTCGCCGGGCGGCTCCGGGACGGCTCCCGGACCACCGGGCTCGGCCGCGCGGCCCGCCGGTGGCAGGGCGGCCTCGTCGTCACCCAGGTCGCGCTGGCGCTGGTCCTGCTGGCCGGCGCGGGGCTCCTCACCCGGAACCTGGCCTCGCTTCTGTCCACCGATATCGGATTCGAGACCGAGAACCGCCTCCTGGCGGACTTGAGCCTTCCGCCGGCGCGATACGCTGAGCCGGAAGCCGTATGGCAGTTCCAACATGCCCTCGAGGAGCGCGTAGCGACCATCCCCGGGGTGACGGACGTGGCCCTGGCGTGGATCCTTCCCATGAGCGGGAGACAAGTGGGCCGCAACATCTGGCTGGAGGGCCGAACGCCTCCAGCCAACAGCGACGAGTGGAACACGCGCCTGCGGGCGGTGAGCAACGGCTACTTCGACGCCGTAGGCATGCGGCTCCTGGAGGGGCGCACCTTCGAGCCAGCCGACGGGCCAGAGGCGCCCATCGTCGCGGTCGTCAACGAGACGCTGCGTCGCCGGTACTGGCCCGACCAGTCACCCGTGGGGACGCGTCTCGCCTTCGCCTCGGATGGGCCGTGGCTCACCATCGTCGGCGTGGTCAACGACGTCCGGCACGACGGGCCGCAGCAACCGCCCGACCCCGAGCTCTACCTGACACTGTCGCAACAGCCCATCACCGACGTGAGCCTGGTGGTCCACACCGGTGACGGCGTCGACGTCACACCGGAGGCGCTGCGCGCTGCCGTCGCGGAGATCGATCCCGACCAGCCCCTCGCAGACGTCCGCACCTTCGACGAAGCCGTTACGGCGTGGCTGGGAGAGCGCCGGGAGGTCGCTATCCTGCTCGGGGCCTTCGCGCTGGTCGCCCTCGTGCTGGCGGCCCTGGGGATCTACGGCGTGGTATCGTACGCGGTGGCGCAGCGTACGTCGGAGTTCGGCCTGCGTATGGCGCTGGGTGGGCGAGCGAGGGACGTGTTGCGGGGCGCCATGGCCGGAGGAACGCGCCTCGTGGTCCTGGGCCTCACCCTGGGCGGCATGGCGTTCCTGCCGGCGTCCAGGTGGGTGCGCCCCATGCTCGATGACGTCGATGCGATGGATCCTCTCGCTCTTGGTGCCGCGGCGGCGACGCTGGCCCTGGTTGCGCTCCTCGCCGTCCTCGTGCCCGCGGCCCGAGCCACACGCGTCGACCCGGCGGACAGCCTCCGGGCCATGTAACTGGGGAGACCGGCAAGCGCCCGCCGCGCCCCACTCCGTTTCCAGATTCAGGTCCCTGGAGCCTCGGCGGCCACCGGCAGCGACGAGATGAACTTCCCCACCAGGTTCAGGTTGGCGAGCTCGTGCCACCAGGACTCGGCGTCGTGCTGTTGGTGGAAGGGGTCCGATGCCACGACGATCACCATGTCGAGGTCGTCCACCAGGATGATGAACTGCCCGCCGTGCCCCCACGCGAAGTCGAACGCGTGGGCCCCGGCACGGGCCGACCACCACTGATAGCCGTACCCCACGTCGCGATGGTAGCGGCCCACCTCGCCGTGCTCCACGCCCGCGGAATTGAAGGATCTCGAGTACGGCTGGAGGGACTTGGCGACCCACTCGGCTGGCACGACCCGCTGCCCCCGGACCTGCCCGTCGTTCAGATAGAGGAACCCGAACTTGGCCGCGTCGCGCGCCGTCAGGTGGAGCTCGCCCAGTCCGATGTAGTACCCGTCCGCATCCTGGGTCCAGTCTCCGGCCTCGGCCCCGAGGGGCGCGAACAGATACTGCTCCGCGAAGGACTTCAGGTCGGTCTCACAGGTGCGGGCGACGATCACCCCCAGCCAATGGGAGGTCAGGTTGCTGTACTGGAAGGTGGTGCCGGGGTCTGCCGTGAGGGGAAGGTCCTCCACAAGCGGCAGGTAGGCTCCGGTCAGCAACGCATCCCAGTACGCAGGATCGCTCTCCTCCCACGGGAACCCGGCCCTCATCTCGAGCATCTGCCTCAGGGTGATCTCGCGCTTACGGGCATCGCTGATCCGGTCCGCCGTCTCCGGGAAGAAGTCGATCATGCGCTGATCGACGCTCTCCAGACAGCCTCGATCCAGCGCGATCCCCACCAGGGCCGAGGTGAAGCTCTTGGTCACCGACTGCAGGAGGTTCTTGCGCCGGACGTTGCCCTCCCCGTAGTACCGCTCGGCGATCAGCCGTCCGTCCTTGATCACCAGGAGCCCCAGCAGCCCGTCGAGGTCGGCGGCCTCGAGATAGAGCTCGGAGACCAGGTCCGGGTCCAGTCCCTCGGCCTCGGGCGTCGACATCTCCCAATCCGGCCCGGCCAGAGGGGTGTAGTCCACGGCGTCGAGCTCTGCCGGCTCCGGGCGGAGCATCGCGGCGATGGCCGGGCGAGCCCGCTGAATCTCGTCGAGGTCGAGCACCAATCCAAGCGGCGCGAGGCCCTGCCGCATCTCTTCGTAGACGCTCCTTACGTCCTCGAAGGGGCCCGACACGGACTCCCACGGCGTGTTTCCGGACTGGTCTCTGACATATTTCCTGGCCCCATGCTCCAGCAGATCCTGAACGATCTCGCCTCGGCAGAGGAACGCGGCGGTATGAAGGGCCGTCCCCCCGACGTTGTTCGTGAGGTCCAGGTCCGCCCCCGCCTCCATGAGCGCCAGCGCCGCCTCGGGCTGGTCGAAGGCGGCAGCGGCGATGAGCGGCGTGGACCCGTACGGATCCCTGGCATCGAGATCCGAGCCGGCAGCCACGTGCTGGCGTATCGCCTCGACGTTGCCGGTGATCGCCGCCATATGAAGGCCCACCGCCGGGGCCTCCTGTACCTGCCTTCCGGAGAGGGGCGAAAAAGCCACGAGCGTAAGCATGACCGGTAGCACCATTGTGGTGTTCATCGGCTGTTCCTCCCGTCCCCCGCCGACGCGGGTCGACTCGAAGATGCGGCGTCGCCAGACGAGCCTCCACGACCCCATCCGCCCAGCGAGAACCAGAGATAGAAACCCTCGATCCCGAGCTTCGGACCATCGCGAGCCTCGGCGAGCCCGTCGAGCCCCCAGGACGTGTCGCCGGGCGCGAACACGTACCCGGCCTCGGCGCCCAACAGAACCCCGCCCGCACGTCCACCTTCTCCCGATGTCGCCCGTATCCGGTACTCGAGGCCGACCCCCAGGTCGAGCAGGAGATGGATGCCCGTGGACAGCGTCGCGCCGCGCAGGGGATTGTCGAGCACGTCGTCGAAGTCCGGCGCACCAGGCTCGGCGATCTGCAGCCACAGACCGCCCGCGCCGACTCCCGCCGCGGGGTAGAGCGTCAGGCCCCCGAGCGAGGGCATGACGTACCGGGCCCGGG